>NZ_JAKSYF010000032.1:0-20276 GCF_022829745.1 Methylobacterium sp. E-016 | reverse complement strand
CTTGGCGATGGTCTCCACAATCAACATCCCGGCTGGCTCCCGCCCTGACTGGCTGGGAGCATGGAGGAGAAGCCGGGGGTGGGTCCCGATTGGACGCCGATCAACCCGTCAACCGGGTCCTTCTTCCACGCCGATTCTCACACTGGCCAGCACCTGGCGGATGATCTCCCATGGCGATGGCGCCGGGGCCCACCGCTCGGAGTGGGGGAACCGCTTGTGGAGGCGGGCCCGGACGTCCTCGGGGATCGGGGCGCGGGTCACGAAGACTTCCCCGAACGGCGATCTCGGCGGATCCGCCGAAGCTCACGATCCCCGAGCTTCGACAAGAGGTAGCCAAGCCCGCCGATCGTCTGCACCAGGATGACGATCGCCACCGGCCCCCAGAGCGGTGCGAGCACCCACCACCATGACCAATCGATGTAGCCGGTGAGCTTCAGCCCGATGAAGAGGATGCCGAGGAGGCTTGAGAAGCCGATCCCCGACGAGGGTCTCGAGTTGTCCTCTGTCATGTCCCACCCGTCCTGTGATCCCGTCATCACAGGCTAGCGCGGCTCGTCGATTCGCACTGGACGCTGACAACCGAAAATCGCAGGCGGGCTGATTCGCGAGGGCGGCTTTACCTCGTAGAGGGCCCATTCCAAGGTGGCTTGCCGTAGTGCGGCATGTTGACACACCTTGGGGTTTGGGTGGGCGCAGCGTCGGCCGAATGACTCCTATATGCGTCATTCCCCGCCCGAACGGCCAAGATGACCACTATACGAGTCATAGGGTGTTCTTTCCGGCCAGGGATACCGTAACCATTCGGGCGATCGCATGTTGCTTGGCTCACCTTTGCCTGCCAAGGTCAGCCTCGGACTAGAGGACTGACCCGTGACTGCTCGCTTCTTGAAACGGACCGCCGCCACCGCCGCCTGAGCAACCGCTCAGCGCACCCCTGCGTGCACCGTTTCCAAGCGAGATCCCCAATGTCCGACGTTGCCGCGCAGCGCTTCGCCGAGAGCGCCGCCTTCATCCGTTCGCTGATCTACGACCCGTCCCCGCTCTGCGGCCCCGCCGTCCCGACGTGCCCGCTCGACCGCGGGCACCGGCTACGCGGCGCCGAGTTCATGGGCCTCGATGCCAGGCGGGAGATCCCGTATCTCCTGACGCCGCTGCTCGATCTGCCGATGACCGGGCCCGCATTCCGCGCCGTCCAGCGCGCGATCAACGCCCCGACGCTGCGCCGGCTGCGTGCTGTAGAGGCCGCCCTGCGTGCCGATCAGCCCGCTGACGTCGGACACAGGGCGCGCGAGGTCGCCGATCTGCTGCCGTTCCACCAGTCAGCGCTCGGCTGCGACGACGCGTCGGCGCGCTGCGCGGCGGACGCCCTCGACGCGGCCATGATGCGCGTCCAGGCGGGGGACTGGGGGCATGCGTTCCTGTCGTTCCGCGTGGCCTGCCTGTGGGCATCGGACGCGCAGATGGACGCGACGAATATGCCGTACGTCGGGGGGCCTCTTCGGGCGAGGCTGCATGCTTTCGATCAGAAGGCATCGGCCTGGCTGGGGGCTTTCCAAGTGTTCGCGGCCGCCGAGGCCATGGTCGCCGATGAGGATGCGATCCTCCGAGGCGGCGCCGGGCAGCATGTCGATGGGGACCCCGTCCCGCTCGACGACATCCTGGCGATGGCGCACGCGACGGAGATCCTGCGGCGCGGCGCCGACAAGCGCGCGGCTGTGGCACAGGCTGTTCGTACGCTGGTCGTCCTCCCGTCGCTCGCTCACCTGCCCAAGCCTTCGGTCAGCACTCAGGACCGCGGGGACAGCCCGCGCGCGGCGTTCGAGCCGATCGCCGGCAAGGCCCTGCCGCTTCGCACGGCGCCGGATCCGCACCAGTTCGTCGAGGAGGCGTCGGCCCGGGCCCCGTGGCTGCGGCCGGTGTTCGAGACGATCGCGCAGGATCTGGTCGGCGCGCCCTACGCCTGGATCCGGCCGACGCTGTTTGTCGGCGGCGCGGGCGCGGGCAAGACCGCGGCCGCTGTTGCGGTCGCGCGGGGCCTCGGACTGCCGTTCCGCGTCTACGGGGTCACCTCGACGGCCGACGGGACCTTCGCCGGCACGAATCGCCAGTGGAGTTCGGGTCGGCCATCCATCCCTGCGCAGACGGTCCGGCAGGAGGAGATCGCCAACCCGGCCATCATCGTCGACGAGCTGGAGAAGGGGACGCCAGACCGGCGCAACGGCCGCCTCGACGAGGCGCTGCTGCCGTTCCTGGAGCGGGAGACCGCCCGGCGGATCTTCGACCCCTATCTGGAGTGCGCCCTCGACCTGTCGGCGGTTCCGTACCTGGCGACGGCCAACGACCTGCAGGGCGTGCCCGGACCGCTGCGGGACCGGTTCCGGATCGTCCGGATCCCTATGCCCCGTCGGGAGGACCTGCCCGTCGTCGCGGCGAACCTGATCGCCGACCTCCGGGCCGAGCGCGGGACCGACGCCGCTTGGCTGCCGGATCTCGACGGCGACGAGCTCGCCCTGCTGAGACGGCACTGGAAGGGCGGCTCGCTCCGTCCGCTGCGCCGGCTCGTCGAGACCCTGCTCGCCGGTCGCGACCGGCTGGCCCCGCGGCATTGAGGGAGGTCATCGTGGAGAACACCGATACCCTCTCGCTCATCGCGGCCCGGATCCTCGCGGCATGCGACGCGCGCCGGGTCTGCGGCCTGATCGGGCGCGGCTGCCACGAGCGCGTGCGCCGCCTCGATCTGCTCGTTGAGGCAGGCCGGATCGATGCCGCCACTGGCCTGCGCATCGCCCGCGAGACCGAGCCCGTGGCTTTTCTGCTGGCCCCGCTCCCGGGAGGCCGCTCGTGATCTACGACGAGTTCTACGGCATCGCCTGGCACGCCCTGAAGAGCTACGCCGGCTCGGACAGCCTGGCGATCACCGCGATCGTCCCCACCGCCATGGGGCCGGTCGTGCAGTGGAAGGCCCCGCTCCTGGCGCGCGAGCGCAAGCGCAAGGCTCTCGGCGTGGTCGGTCCCGTGGCGGGGCCGGTGATCCTCGACGTCCTCACCCGCACCCTCGCGGCGCGGTGGCGGACCGGTGCGCCGCACTGCCCGCTGGATTGGGACACCCAGCTCAGCATCCGGTACCGGCGCATCTTCACGAAGCAAACACCCGCGACGGGACCCGGCTGGCTCTGGCTATGGGAAGGCGGCGCGCAGGCTATCGTTGCGTCCGGAGTGCCACGAAGTTTCAAGACCGAAGACATGAAGGAGAAGTTCGGCGAGATCAGGTGGTATCATCAGGCTGATGAGGACTGCCAATACGCCGAAGATATTATCGATGCCGTTGAGCATCTGTCAGCATTTGTCTGCGAAGACTGTGGCAGACCGGGTCGCATCCGTAAGGGAGGTTGGCTCCGGTGTTTGTGCGATCTTCATGCGAAGGGGAGGCCAGGACGATGACGACACGTATCTGGCTGCTCTCCGACCTTCACGTCGATGCGGGTCCGTGGACACCCGAGCGCATCCCCCCGCATGACGTTTGCGTCGTCGCCGGCGACGTCCGGGACGGCCTTGTCCGCTCGCTGGCCTGGCTCGCCCATCACGTAGTCCCGCGGTCGCCGGCGGTCGTCTACGTCCCGGGCAATCATGACTTCTGGGGTCACCGGCTGCAGAGCGAGCTTGCCCGCGGGCGGGACGCGGCCGCCGCGGCCGGGATCACGCTTCTGGCCGAGGGCGAGGCCGTCGAGGTCGCGGAGATCCGCCTCGTCGGGGCTACGCTCTGGACGGATTACGAGGTCGGCCCGATCCCGCGTGCCGCGGCGATGGCTGCGTGTGGGGACCGGCTCGGCGGGATGCGGGATCATCGCCGGATCAAGGAGCGGCTGCCTGACGGGGCGACGAATGCGTTCCGGCCGAGCTCCGCGCTGCGCGAGCATGTCCTGCAGCGCGGCCGGATCGATCGGCTGCTGGCGGAGCCGTTCGCCGGCGAGACGGTCGTCGTCACGCACCATGCCCCACACCCGGCGTCGCTTCGGCACGGGGAGTGGCGGGAGGCGACCGACGCCGCCTACGGCAGCGACCTGTCGGCGATCCTGCTCGGGCCGCACGCCCCGCGGTTCTGGCTGCACGGTCACGTCCACCGGCCAATCCATCACCGGGTCGGCAGGACGGAAGTTGTCGCAAACCCGCGGGGCATCGTCACCTCGTTCCGCGACCGGCGCGGCATCGAGCGCGCCGAGACCGAGAACCCCGGCTTCCTACCCGACCTCGTCCTGGAGATCTGAAATGCGCGCCCTTGCCCTCATCGCCGCTGCGGCCACCGCGGGAACGCCCGCCCCGGCGCCCGGCCTCTACTGCAGCCTCTCCGGTGAGCGCATGCCGATCTCGATCCGCGCCGGCGGCATCGGGATCGACGGCCTCGACTGCGCCCGGGCTGTCTACTCGCCGGGCCGCGTCCGGTCTGAGGCGTGCTACGCCAACGGGGGGGCCGTCGTGACGCTCGACGTCGAACTCGGGCAGACCGCCGACGGCGAGCTCATCCACGACATGGAGATCTACCGCCTGCGCGGCGCGGGCGCCCCGTGCCCCTAGGCCTCCCCGACGAGGCGGAGGATCTCTCGCGCGCGCTTTCGGGCCTCGTCCCGCGCCCACGCCAGCGTCCGGGGCGGGACCGTCGCCTCGCCGGACAGCCATCTGCGAACCTGTCGGGGGTCCTCCCCCAAGTCCTCGGCCAACTCCGTCACGAAGCGGCGGCCATAGAGGAGCGTGCCGACCGCGCGCAGCTCTACGGCCGCGTCCACGTCGGGCGGCGCCCCGTTCCCGCTGCGGCCGGCCTCGGCGACGAGCGTCTGCCCGGTCGGGGCGGCGGCCGCGAATTCGGCCCGCCCGATGGCGATCCGGCGTTCCCGCGAGGCTGCGCGGCGCTCCGCGACCGAGGGTGTTGAAATGATACCGGACTGCATTTCGGTGCCTATTGGGGTGGTTGGCATCCTTCGGTGAGGGGGTCGGTTGAGCCGACCCCCTGCGGCTTTCCTGGTCTCAGACGCCGGGGATGACGTCCTGGGACGTGGCGGCGGCCCCTCGGCAGAAGTGCTTGCGCAGTGCCTTGAAGCCGAGGCCTGTGACGCGGATCCGGCAACGGACCGTCGCGTCGTCGAAGCCTTCTGGAACCGGCTCGTCGATCGGCTCGGCGGTGGCGCGGAGCCATCCGGACAGCCTACCGTCCCGCGTGCAGCGGACTCGGCGATCGCTGCCTCGACGCAGGTATTGCAAGCCGATGAGCCAATCGACGATGCAGATCCGGTCGACGCCGATCGTCACCGCGACGTCCGACAGCAGCAGCTCGCCCTTGGCGGCTCCGATCCGCTGCTGAGCGAGCACCTTCGGACGGTCGGCCTCGGCCTGGACGTGGAGCTCGGCGAGCGCCGTCGATCTGGCCTGCAGCTGCTGGTGCGTGACGGCGTGCGCCGCGCGCTCGGCCAGCGTCTCGCGAGCGTGGTGCTCGATGAGTGCGATGACCGTGGCCGGATCCTTGAGGGCTTCCAGCATGCCGATGGCCGTGGGCGCGGGCGCGGCCATCGGGGCGGTGTAGGTCCCGGTGCGGCGGATCGAAGGGAGCACCTCGTGGAAGACGAGACGCTGGAAGCGCTCGACCCTCTGCCGGGTCGCACCCGGCAGCTTCTTGAGCCCCCGCCTCTGCAGCAGTGCCTTGTAAAGGCCCGCCTCAGAGACGAAAGTTTTCAGCTGGATGCCGCCAGGGGTCCGCACATTGTGCGGACCCTTTTCATCCTCGTCGAGGTTGCGGGTGAGGTCGTGTGCCTCGCGGTGACCGAGGGCTTTCGCCGTCGTGTCAGCTAGGATCCACACCTCGCCCTCGATGATGCGGCACGGGATGCTGACGCCGTCGAAGTCGAATGTGAACTCGTCCGGGGTGGCCAGATCGGGAAGGCTGACGAGCGCGTTCATCAGGCAGCCCTCCCGCCGTTCGAGAGATCCACGGCGACGAACTCGTAGCCCTCGGGCAACGAGACCTCCTCTGCGACGGCAGCCGGCCCGACGAGGACGCCCCCCTGGTAGCCGCCCTCCTCGACGACGGCATAGAGCTCGGCGAAATCAGAGCGCCCCTTGCCGACGGCCGCATAGGTCCAGGGCAAGTCCACGTCATCGAGCCGGATCATCGCGAACCCGGGGGCGCGGAACAGCGTCACGGCGCTACGCGTGGCCCCCGGCAGGAAGCGGCCCGGTTCGCGGCGGAACGCTGCCTCCCGGGCTCGGTCGGCCGGACCGCCGGGGAGATCGGCGTTGACCACCGCGAGCAGGTCTCGGGTTTCGACGACGCCCTCGATGACGTCCATCCTAGACGAGAACCAGGCCAGCAGGCCCAGCCTCACCATGGGGAAGGCCGGCTCGAAATCCGGCAGGTCGCCCTGCTTCATGAGGAGGGCATGACCGGCTTTCGCGTCCCTCTTCCCGATCGAGACGGCGTTCTCGTAGAGCTGGGTCTCCTCCAGCAAGCTGACCGCGTTCAGGAGCGCGGCGCTGATCGTGGTGACTTCCCCCCCGGAAAGCTGCTCGGGGGGGCGCGCCAGAAGCGCGTCGATGCTAGTGTCGGTGTTGGACATGGGGTGCTTCCCGTGGCCGCTAAAATCCTGGGGGCGATGTGGCGTCGCTCCCGGGAACCCCCGGCGGGGGCTGAACACATAAAAGCACATTTCCGGTTAAGCGCAACCTTGCTTCTGAGCGAAATGTAGCTACCCTCTCGGCATGTACCCGAACGGCTCCCAGATCCGCGCCGCGCGCGCCCTGCTCGATATGACGCGCGACGAGCTCGCGGCGATCGCAGGCGTGTCCCCGCGGACGATCGACAACCTGGAGAGCGGACACCGGAAGCCGATCCAGGCGACGCAGAACGCGGTGATGGGCGCGCTGATGGGCGCCGGCGTGGAGTTCGATCCGGGCGATCCGGACACGGGACGCGGCCCCGGCGTCTACCTGCGAATGCGCTAGGCCTCGATCGGCCGCGTCCTAGGCCGCCCCTTAGGCCCGCGCAACTCCGGGGCGGACCGCATCAGCGAGGCCGGCCCGGCCCCCCAGCGCTCCTCGCAGGACGCCGCCGGATCCTCTCCGGACGTCCGGCACCAGGCGAGGTGGGCCAGCAGCTGCGCCTGGGACGGCCGCGCGCGCAGCCGGCTCTCCCAGTCCTCCTGGAGGGCGGCCCGGGGCGTCATGCCGGCCTCCGGGACCGGGGCCACGTCAAGCGGTAGGCGACGCCGTCGAGCGCGTGAATCAGTGAGCTGCGCGGATAGTCTGGGACCGGGTCGGCTAGGATCCCGTCCCGCAGCAGGCCTGCCAGTGCCAGCAAGTAGGCGGCGTCGCCCTTGCTCATCGCTGGCCTGCAGGCGGATCCATGCCCGGCGAGAAGATGTCGGGTAGGTCGGTCGAGAACCGCCACAACCCGGTCCCGCTCGGGTACCAGGCTGTCCACTCGACCAGCACCTCGTCGGCGGTCCGAACCGAGGGCGGCAGCCGGGTGCAGTACCGCTTCCGGACTGGCCCGAGCCCCGGCGCCGAGGACGGCTTCCAGAGATCTCCGGTATCGGCGGCGTAGGCCGCTCCGACGGCCTTCTCGCCGCCGTTCACGCGGATGAACAGGTCCAGGTTGTCGGAGGCGAGCGGGCGGACCTTGCGACCGCTCCAATCCCAGCACATCGCATTGCCGGGGGCCCGCTCGATACGGTCGACAATCTGGTCTACGCGGACCGGGAAGAAGTGGCTCTCGACCGCGGGGCCGAAGCCCATGCCGATCGACCCGGCGATGTAGCTGGCCACCAGGATGGCGTAGCCGATCCAGAACCGGCGGAGGCCGCTCATGGCTGGCCTCCGCCGCGACGCCCGTTGCCGTTCACGGCCGCCAGGATAGTCGTCGTCATGTTGCGGATCGTGTGCTCGACGGTGTCCAGCCGGCGCCCGATCCGGTCCTCCACCTTCTCCAGATCGTCCTTCTTCACGCACGTGTCGGCCACGTGCAGGCGAAGGTCGGAGATTGCGATGGCGTAGGTGTCGACCCGGATCCCGAGGGCGCGGGTCTTCTCCTCGTTGTCCGCGGTCTTAATGCGGATCGTGACGTACCCGCCGATGAGCCCGATCAGGGCCAACGCGATGGTGACGACGTGCCCGAGGTTGATGTCCCAGGAGAAGTTCACGGCTTGGCTCCTGCCTCGCGATCGTGGATGGCGCCGAGCGCGCCGCGGCAGTTCGCGCCGGCCTCGTGCAGGTCGGCGATGTACCGGCCGACGGCGGCCGCGGTGCGGGGCCGCCCGGGGATGGGCGGGTCCGGCAGACATGTGAGTTGCTCGGTGGTGTAAGTGCGGGCGTCGAGCGTGACGCGCGGCGGCACGACCGGGGCGTGTTCGCACCCGGCGACCAGCACCAGGATGAGCAGCACCAGGATCCACTTGCGGAGCCGGTAGGCCAGCAGGATCAGGAGGAAGGTGACCAGCGTGCTCACTTGCGCCTCCCCGATGCCGGGGCCAGCGCATCGAGCGCGGCGTCGATCGCCGGCGGGACCGCTGCGGCCCGGGGCCGTCCCGTCGCGCCGGGGGCTCCGCACACGACGCTGTCGGCCCCTTCGATCCGGGCGATCGCCTCGCGGGCCTTGAGGCGCTTCTCGGCCTCGGCGCGCTGGTCGGCGAGCCGGCGATCACCGGCGGCCGCGTCGACGCCCTGCTGCCGGGAGAGCTTCCGCGCAGCCTCGGCATTCGCGGTAGCGATCTCCTCGGCCTGGCGATAGTCCTCCTGGAACCGGGCTGCGTCCGCCCGGGCCGCTGCCAGGTCGGTCGTCAGCCGGTGGACGTAGCCGGCCCCGAACAGCACCAGCGCCACCAGCGCCAGCGGCGGGGCGACCCGCAGCGCGAGCGTCGGCATGAGGAAGAAGGCCGCCACCGCCGCGGCCGTGGCGATGATCCCGCCGATGCCAAAGGGCGTGCTGACAAGGGAGAACAGGAGCTCGATCATGCGCGGTGCCTCCGTCGGGCGGTCTTCGGCGGGGCCTGGCGGATCGCGCGGATCTGCGCCTCGAACTGCGGATCCGTCGCAGCCGGCTCGATCCGGGCGTCGCCGACGAGGGCGGCCATGACCGGTGCCAGAGTGTCGGCCCGGGGGCACATCGGCGCGGGGGTGGCGGCGAGGGTCACCGCGAGGGCAACGGGGGCGAGCGCGCACATGGTCAGATCCCCTTCCGGCACAGGGCCCGCTTTTCCTGGCGCCGCCGGACCAGGCCGGCGAGGACGCGGCGCGGCATCCCGCCCTTGTCGTAGAGGAGGAAGGCGTTGCAGGCGGCGCGGCTGTCGCCGGCGTTGAAAAAGCGGACGACCGAGCTCTGGCAGAAGCCAGGGTTCTTCGGGCTGCCGATGCCGATGTTGTAGGCCAGGCTCAGGAACGCGACGTATAAGTCGTCACCCATCGGCCGGGTCACGCATCCTTCGATGCCGTCGGCGAACTCCGAGAGGCGGTTGAGGAACATCTCGTCGCACTGTGCCCGGGTGCGGCTCATGCCCATCCGGACGTTGCGGGTCTCACCCCAGCAGATGGTCGGGACATCGCCCTTGACCGGGATGTAGGCCTGCAGGCGGACCTGCTCGTGGCCGCCGATGGTGTTGAAGGCCGCCACCGTCACGGCGCCGGCGACACCGGCGGCGGCGATGCGGTTGCGGCCCTTCTTCGAGATGACGGGACGCGGGGTGACCGGCGCCACGACCCGCACGACCGGTACCGGTGCCACGGGATGGGCGGCGGCGATCGGGGGCGCGGCAGGGCGACGGAAGGCGCGGAAGATCGCGGCGAGGCTCATGCCTGCCCCCCGTCTGCGTCCGCTTTTCCGGACACCTTCTCCTGCGACACGAAGCGGGCGGCGGCGGCCGAGACCGACAGCCCGATAGTGATGAGGCTCATCAGCCCGCGGGACACGGGCGGCTCGGCGGTGAAGAAGCTGATGCAGGTGTTCGCGCCATCGAGCGCGGCCGCCAGTAGGATGAGGCGGATCGACCAGGCGTGCCGGAGCACGCACCGGGCGTTCTCGACGATCTCGAATTTCATGGCGGCCCCCTATGGCTGGGTGCCGCCCCCGGCGATCCGGTCGGGACGTCCAGCAAGCGGGGGGACGGGGTGAGACGTCGCCGGTTGGCCGGGGGCAGCGTGCCCTTAGGGTGCGGGCGGCCCCGTCACGCGTTCCAGGTCACGGGGCCTCGGCAGCATCCTTCACCGCCTGCGCTCCCCACGGCGCGAGACGACGGTAACGACGCGTCCGCATTTCAGGACAAGACCGACCCCATCCCTGCAGACCCCGATCGCGCCACGGCGCATGGCCACCCCGCCGTAAAACGCCAGCCAGTCCCGGATCTCCAGGACGGGCACCTTCATCCCCACCATGGCATCCACGGCCTCGATGTCGTCCAGACCGTCGAGGACCTCCTGCAGGCCAAGGATCCGATCGCCGTACCTTCGGATCGCGTGGATCGTCACGTAGGCCCGCACCCCGGCGGAGTGGTCGTGCTCGACCCCGGGCGGCGGCGCGGACGGGTTCGGGGCGGCTTGCGTGACGAGGGCGACGACGGGCACGGGGTTCTCCTAACTGGGTCAGGGAGAGCCTCCGGCGGTCCGCCGGATTCGGGCAGGGGGTGCCCCGTAGGTCGTTCCCATGCCCGTCGGGAACCTCTGCCGATTTGCCCGGAAACCCGTCCAGGCCGGGGTGGATCCGGGTCCCGCCGGGGCGGCCGGCGCCGGGCTTACCTAGGGGAAACCGGCATGCGCACTCTGCCGCAGGCCGGCTGGTTTGGAGCTTTCCAGCGACGCGGCTAGCATCCTGATGTCGCCGGGTCGTGCTGCCCCGACCGACGCCCGAGCCGCTGTAGATGACCCCTACCATCCTCACGCCATCAGAGCGCCTTGCGCTTGCCGAGGACCACCTCAACCGGCTGCACCCTCAAGGGTCGGACGGGCTGATCGCGACCGCGCGTCAGTCAGCCGACGGCGTCTGGGACGAGGGCATGATCCCGGCCACGACGCGCGCCATCGCCCGGCAGGTCGCCGAGGCCGACGTGCAGTACGTCTCGATGAACCGGTTCACGCGCCGCCGGCACAGCTCGCTGGTCAGGTCGCTCGGCGCCGGGTTCCTAGACCTCGACTACACGCGTGACGGCCTTCCCCATGCGTACTGGCCCCACCCGGAGGTCGTGTTCCTCGTCCTCGCCGCGCTGGAAGCCGCCGAGATCCCGCGCCCGTCCTGGATCACGTTCTCGGGCAGAGGCATCCACATCGTCTGGAAGTTCGACGGCGTGTCCGGGCAGGCCCTGTGCCGCTGGCAGCGCGCCATGAAGGGGCTGCGCGGCCCCCACCTCGACGCCGAAGGCAACCTGCCCAGGCGCAAGGTCGACCCGCGCGTCGCCGAGTGGCAGGAGCGTATGCTGCCGCTCTGGCAGCTCCTCCAGTCCCTCGGGCTCGACCGCGGCTGTTGCGACGCCGCTCGGGTACTGCGTGTCTGGGGCTCGATCAATCCGAAGTCCGGCGAAGTGTGCCGGCCGGCATGGCCCGCCGCAAATGCGGACATCCGCACCGTCCCGTTCGACGCCTGGACCGACGCGGCCTGCCCCTACACCCGCCGCGAGATCGCCGAGATCCGCGATGCTCGCCAGTCGCAGCCGGCCCCGGTCAAGACGGACACGGCCATCCCGCGCAAGCCCCGGCCGTTCGCCGCCAACAAGTGGAAATTGGTCCTCGACGACCTGATGGCGCTCCTCGATCAGCGCAAGAACCTGCGCGTCGGGATGCGCATGCTGTGGGCGGTGTTCGCGGCGACCGCCATGTCGCAGACGGATGGCGGCGACGCCGAGATATGGGCCGAGCGCCTCGCACCCCTGTGTGGCCTGCCCGAGCGAGAGCTGACGATCGCCTTCTCGGGTGTGGAGGCGGGCATGTACGCGCACGCCGCCGGCGAGAAGCGGGAGTACGAGGGCAAGGAGCGGCCCGCCTTCTACGACTGGTCCTACGCGCGCATGACGCACGAGCTGGACATCAGCCAGGACGAGGCCGATGCCGCTGCCCTCCTGGTCCTGCGTCCGGACGGGTCTAAGGCCGGCCGCTCCGCCGCCGATCGCCAGCGTGACAGCCGCGACGCCCGCAACCCTGCCCGCATGACGCGCGACCTGGCCATCCAGGAGAAGGCGCAGGATGGGGTCAGCGCGATCGAGGCCCTCGCTGCCGGCCTGACCCTCACGCAGATCTGCGCAGGGTTCCGGGCAGCCGGGCGGCCGGGCTCGGTCAACTGGTTGAAACAGGCCATCGGCCTCGCCGAGTCCGAGCTCGCCCGCATCGCCGCCTTGGAGGCCGCCACCGTCCCCACCCCGGCTGCCATCGAGGTGGAGGATCCCTCCCGTGCCCGTCATGATGTGTCACAGCGTATAGTGGCCCCTGGCCCGAAGGCGCCTGCCACCCCCTCCGCGACCCCCGCGCCGGTGCCGGAAGGCGAGGTCCGGGTGCGCCGATACAGCCCGTTCTTCGCCGAGTACCGGTCCTCGACGGCCCATTGGACGATCCTCCTCATCGTCGAGGGGCGCTGGAGCCAGGAGATCCGCGAGGAACTGCCTCTCGACGCCCCCGACCTCGTCCCTGAGGACGGCCCGCGTGCCCTGCTGACCGCCTCCCAGGACGCGCTCTGCGGCACCGTGCAGGCCGCCCTCCGCCGCGAGGCTACTCGCAGCCGTCGGCGGGATCGCAGGGCATCCACGGCCCGCTCCGTGGCTCGTGTCGCCCTCGCCCCGCTGGATCCGGCCCGCGAGATCGAGCTGTACGCCGAGGCGTCAGGGAGGGGCACACAGTATCGTCGCGGCCTTGTAGCTGCCTAAGGGACGCGGTAGAATCTGTACGCCTTCAGCGGCGGGATGCAGCACACATCTCGACACGCCCGTCCCGGTCTCGGGGCGGGCGTTGTCATGTCGGGGTCCGCGTGAACTGGAGCCCGTGACGCGCGCGGTCCTACGGTCCCGCACATGGTCGGCCTTCCCCTCGACGTCGTGAGCGACATCTGCGACCAGCTTGGCGCCGGGCAGCGGGCCTTCCTGTCCGAGACGACCCTCGACCGCTACCGGCGTGCCTGCGCGTGGTCGATGTCCGAGGTGGCCAAGGGCGCCTGCCGCGAGGTCACGGAGGCGATCGACGACGCCTTCGAGAGCCCGACGCACTGGATGCGGAAGGCCTTCGACTACACCCGGGCCCTTTCCGCGAACCGGGACGAGGTCGAGGCCGACCTGTTCGTGCTGCCCTCGCAGTCGATCGTCATGAAGTACGGCATGGGGTCAGGCCCTCAGATACGGCGCCCCGGCGACGTCGGCCTGACCAAGGACA
This sequence comes from Methylobacterium sp. E-016, assembly GCF_022829745.1. NCBI lineage: Bacteria > Pseudomonadati > Pseudomonadota > Alphaproteobacteria > Hyphomicrobiales > Methylobacteriaceae > Methylobacterium > Methylobacterium sp. E-016. The sequence continues at coordinate 6,899 of NZ_JAKSYF010000032.1, read as the reverse complement.
CGATCTACGTCCCGAACTGGAAGAACCTCCAGCTCACTTAGGGCATCCACCGGAACAGGTTCGACAACCTGCCGGGCGGGGTCGCCGCACGCCTTGTACGCGAGGCCCTTGGGCAGCGGGCCAAGAGGCAGCTACCCGGGCGATGGGGTGTCTACAAGGGGTAGCTCGACGTCGGGGGGTCGAGGATCATGGGCTACATCGCGCGTCCCCCGCGCGGCACGGCACCAATCGGCAAGAACGGTCGCAGCATCGTCGTCAACCTGGGCAGGCCGCGCGCGCTCCTCGTGGCCATCCAGCAGGCGACGTACGAGCCCCGCATGCAGAAGCCCTGCGACGCGGCGCTGAAGAAGGCGGTCGGCCGGACCCCCGTCATCATGGAAGGGGAGCTGCGGGACGCGATGGAGTACCGCGCGCGCCGGGGCGACATGCGCCCGCTCGGGGCCGCGGCCTGACGTGACCTGGAACGCGTGACGGACTGGGCTGCACCACGCCCGCACTGATGAGAGCCAGGTCCTCTGAGGCTGCGTGAACCGATCCGGGCACGGTGGCCTGCCTCGAACCCGAAGGACGGTGAGAAGCGGCGACGGGGAAGCGACGGGGCCGAGCCCATGCCTCGCCATGTCATTCGTCCGCATTTCCGGGCACCGGCTAACCCGACCCTGGGGCCTGCCCGCCACCCAAAGCCTTCACGCCGGGCCAAGCCAATGCCCATTCGCCATCCAGCGCTCGCCATTGAGACGTCAGGACGACTAATCATTTTTAGATGCTTTCATTTCCGCGTTTGGCCGAACGCGGAATGGCCGCTTCGGGACAGGCTGGCCGGAAAAGCGGACGGTCTCTTATCGACCCAACCCGGCCGCTTAGATCGGCATGGGCGCTTCCCGAAAGCGGCCATTCGTCGGCCGTCCGTTAACGTCGGCTCGGGGTGGGGAGCGGACCCTGACCCTTCGCCCTGAAGCGGACGTTCCGCCCCCAACCTGCGCGGACCACGCCCGAGGTGGATCGAGTTCGCAATAAGGGCATCCTATGGAACGTCGACGCCGTAGCTGTCTTGAAGATCGGCACCGTACGCGAGCGGCACATGCGCTGGAGCTGAATGACAATCGTCGAGTGGATCAAGGCGTTTGTGCACGACATCTCGGTCGGCATCGTGGTCACGGATGCGGCGATCGAACGTCCGGGCCCGATCATCCTCTACGCTAATCCCGCGTTCGGGCAGCTAGTCGGCCGTGACCCAGTTGAGATCGTCGGGCAGAGTCCGCGCTTCATGCAAGGCAAGGAAACGCGCCGGGAGACGCTTGACGCCTTCCACCGCACTCTATCCTCAGGCGAGCGGTTTCACGGCTACGTCACCAACTACCGCGGCAACGGAGCCAAGTACCGGGCTCAGATCGACTGCCGGCCGTTGCGGGATGCCGAGGGCGGTATCCAGGCCTTCATCTCATTCGAGCGTGAGGTCGTGCGGCGGGTCGGCCGCCCGGCTGGGAGCAGTGGCGGGCGCTACGGGCCCAGCTCGATAAGTAACGACTTATTACCTGGCGCCCTGCGGGACCTGGGCGTTTTCGCAGCTACGGCCAGCGAGTAACCCACGATCCAATCAATTTATAAGTTTGTCCTTGCGTGCCTTGAGGACCCTTTCAGCAATTTATCTTTTGATAAATTTGTATGTCTGGTCGATTTTTGTTGGATAAAGTTTTTATTAATCATTTATAACGCAGTTTGGACAGTAAGAACGGCCTCTTAGATAGGCTTCCCTGTTCATACATCCCGCGCTCTCGCACGAGATTGTTGCACATCCGTGCGCTGCCTTCAGGTGTGCGGTAGCGTGGCATTGGTCCGACTAGCCCTTCACGATCAGAGCTCTGCCACATGCGCCCGAAACTCTCCCTCAAGGCCGCGCTATCCGTCGCCTTCGGCCTTCTCGCATTGATCTGCGCGGCACAGGGCACCCTTTCCATCTTGAAGCTTGCTGGCATCCGCCACAGCGTCGTGCAGGTGACAACCAATTGGTTGCCCTCCGTCATCGCCGCCAACGATATCCGCGCAGCCACGTCGGAGGTGCGGATCAAGCAGCTGCGGCTACTCAGCCTGTCCGATACGCCCGCTCGCCTTGCCGAAAATGAGGCCCAACTGGCGGCCATGCACGATAAGCTTGCCGTGGCCCGCCGCGTCTACGAACCGATGGTCTCATCACCCGAGGAACGCGCACTCTACGAGGCCTTCGCGATGGTTTGGAGCCGTTTTGAGCGCACCGATGCGGAGATGCGCCGCCTAATGGAAGCTGGTCGGCAGGCCGCAGCGCTCACCCTGATGAGTGCGCCAGAGGCGGTTAGCTTGTACAACGATGCGCGTGCAGCCCTCCAGCGCGATGTGACTTTGAACGAAGTTGGTGCCCGCCGCGATGCGGACGCTGCAACCGCCGAGATTGGTGCTGCGACGACCGCCGCCTACGTTGCCGTTGTGCTAGCTCTTGCCACTGCGATAGCTGCTGCCGCTTTCGGTCTTCTGCGCGTGTCGCGGCCGATCCAAGCCATGACAAAGGCAATGACGGGCATCGCCAGCGGCGATACAGAGTCCCAGGTGCCTTATCGGAGCCGCCGAGACGAGATCGGTGCGATGGCGGCCGCGGTGCAGGTGTTCAAGGACAATCTGATCCGCACCCGCCAGTTGGAGGCAGATTCGGCGCAGGCACGTCTCGCAGCCGAGGAGCAGCGTAAAGCTGGGATGCGTCAGATGGCGGACGGCTTCGAAGCCGCTGTTGGCGGGATCATCGGCATGGTCTCGTCGTCGGCGACCGAGCTCCAGGCGACAGCCCAGACGATGACCGCGACGGCGACCGAGACGGCGAGCCAGTCCACGACCGTGGCCGCTGCCGCCGAGGAGGCCGCCACCAACGTCAACACTGTCGCCGCGGCGGCCGAGGAGCTTGGCTCATCGGTACAGGAGATCGGACGCCAGGTCGATGGCTCTGCCGCCCTGGCACAGCAAGCTGTCGCCGAAGCCGATCAAACCGGCGCTTTGGTGCAGGAGTTGAGCACGGCCGTCTCGCGCATCGGCGACGTCGTCGGCATGATCTCCACCATCGCCGGACAGACGAACCTGCTGGCACTGAATGCCACCATCGAGGCAGCCCGCGCCGGTGAAGCGGGACGCGGTTTCGCGGTGGTCGCTGCCGAGGTCAAGGAGCTAGCTTCGCAGACGGCGCGGGCGACCGACGAGATCTCGGGACAGATCGCACGCATCCAGGCGTCCACCGGTCAGGCGGTGACGGCGATCGGTAACATCACCGCCCGGATCCAGGAGATCAGCGGCGTGGCGACCTCGATCGCCGCGGCGGTCGAGGAGCAGGGCGCGGCAACACAGGAGATCGTGCGCAACGTCAGCCAAGCGGCGATGGGTACGGGCGAGGTGACCAGCAACATCACCGGCGTGGCCGGCGCCGCCGAGGAGACCGGCGCCGCTGCCAGTCAGGTCCTCGGCGCGGCCTCGGAGCTGTCGCGCCAGTCCGAGACCCTCGCGGCCGAGGTCGGGCGCTTCCTCGCCACTGTCCGGGCGGCTTGAGCTTACCATGGCCGAGGTTCACCTGCTGTCCCGCCGTGTTGACCAAGCGGGTGCTGAGCGGCTGGCGGCGGCGCTGGAGCAAATCCTCACTGCCAACACTGATCCAGGGCCGCGCTGGCCTCAGATCCGATCACTCGGAGGCTCGCTGCGGCAGCTGAGCCGGGATCTAAAGCAGGAAATCGACCGTCCCGCTGTCCTGCCCGGCAGCTCGATGCCGGAGATCCAGCCTCTACGCAGCATCTTGTATCGCTTGGCTGACACCTTCTCGCGGCTAGGCTTGCTCGCTGAAGACTATCCATCCTGAACACGTCGTCCGGTCCAGACCGCATCGCAGTCCTACCAAACCTGCCGGAAAACGATTATGGACGCCCTCCTCGTAGATGACAGCAAGGTGATGCTACTGCGCCTCCGACAATTTTTGGAGGCCAAAGACGGCATCATCGTCACCGCCTGCAGCGACCCGCTCGCGGCGTTGGTCGAGGCCCGGACCTGCGCCTTCGACCTTGTGTTGGTTGACCAGCACATGCCCGAGCTGGATGGGATCACTTCATCCGTGAGATCCGCGCCATACAGCACTACGCGCAGGTGCCAGTCGCCATGATCACCAGCGATGTGTGCGATACGGTCAGGCTCAGCGCGCTGGAAGCGGGCGCCACCGACTTCCTCGACAAGCGAGCGAAGGGGATCGAGCTAAAAGTGCGGGTGCGCAACCTCGTCCGACTAGCGAAGGCGGTGCGGCACCTCGACGAGCAGGCGACGACACTGGCCGGCGAGATTGAGCAAGCGACGCGTCGACTGCGCGAGCGGGAGGCCGAAATCATCGTCCGCCTCGCCTTGGCGGTCGAGTATCGCGACAACGACACCGGCGACCATACCTGGCGCGTGGCTCGCTACAGCCAGCTTATCGCTGAGGCGATGGGGCTGACGGAGGATTACTTTCAACGGCTGTACCTCGCCGCCCCCCTTCACGACGTGGGCAAGGTCGCCGTGCCCGACGGGATCCTACTGAAGAAGGGACGGCTCGACGAGGCCGAGTTCGCCGTCATCCGCACCCATTCGATCGTCGGCAAGCGGATCTTGGGCGGCAGCGGATCGGAGCTGATCTGCCTGGCCGCGGAGATCGCCGAGGCCCATCACGAGAAGTGGGATGGCAGCGGCTACCCGCACGGCCTGGCTGGCGAGGCTATCCCGTTATCGGCACGGATCGTCGCCGTGGCGGATGTGTTCGACGCCTTGACCTCTGTGCGACCGTACAAGGCGGCCATGGCGGTCGAGGAAGCGCTGCGCTGTATCCAAGCCGACAGTGGCCTCCATTTCGACCCGGCCTGTGTCGAGGCCTTCGCGTCAGCTTGGGACGCGGTACTGGCGGTCCGTGAGACGGCGGTCGGATCGCGCCTGGAAGCGCTAGCCCGGACTACCGAGCCGTGGGCGCGCGTGCCGGAATTACGCCGCGAGGTTGCCGAGAGCGTCAGATAGCCCACCGACGTTCCATTCAAGAAGCGCTCTGATCGGAAACAGCCATGGGCGAGCTTCTGCTGATCACGGATGACCTGCGTCGTGCTCAAAGGCTCACACGCAATCTTGGGACCGCGACCACCGGGGCCATCCATGACTTGTACGGCGACACGCTGCCGGTATCACGCCCCAAACTGATCGTCAGCGACGTCGAGGCACTCACCTCCGATGCCATCGTTCGCCTACGCCGAGTCCTGGAACAGGTGCGCGACGAAGGGGTGCCGTACCTGTTCCTCGTCCATGGCAATGTTGCCCGTGCCGAGGCTCATGCCCAGGTTCTGGATGCGAATGGCACGCTCAGCGCCAACGCGAGCGTGCAGCAGCTACTAGCCACATTGGGCCACATCCAGGTTCAGATGCGGCCGATCCCGGCTGCTGTGCGGGAGCGGGCTGTCAAAGCGCGGCAATTCCTCCGGCAGGTGCTCTTATCCGGCAGACCGATCACGCCCGCCGTCACCGAAATCGGCACCGACCTCGTCGTGCGTGCCGTCAGTGAGAGTGGCATCTACGACTGGATCCGAGCGGTCCAACAGTTCGACGATGCCACGCACCAGCACTGCCTGCTCGTGGCGTCGCTGGCTGCCGCCTTCTCGGCCGCGCTCGGTCTACGCGAGGCAGACCGCCATCGCCTGACGAAGGCCGCCCTGTTGCATGATGTCGGCAAGATCCACGTTCCAACCGAGATCCTGAACAAGCCGGGCAAGCTCACCGAGGCGGAGACGGCGGTGATGCGCACGCATCCAGCGCGCGGTCATGCCATGCTCGTGGGCCAGGGGTTTGAAGACACGATGCTAGCGGCTGTGCGCTCGCACCACGAGCTGCTCGATGGCACCGGGTACCCGGATCGGCTCAAGGGTCGGAAGATCCCCGATCTCGTGCGGTTGGTTACCGTCTGCGACATCTACGGGGCCCTCGTCGAACGACGTTCTTACAGACCGCCGATGGCCGGTCTGCAGGCCTACGCTATCCTGAAGGGTATGGAAGGTCACCTCGATGTCGACCTCGTGCACGCCTTCCATCCTGTAGCTGTAGCATTTGATCCCTCTGTACCGAACGTGGCGTGAGGCTGCAGGACAGCAATGAACCGGCAACAGAGTTTCGTTTTGGAAGCGGACGGGCTGAAAACTACTGTACATTCTATCGTGAGCGCGTCCTCCACACGCTCGGATTGGGTGCTTTGGCAGGTCGCTGAGGCGCTAGATTGTGGCCGCCTGCAAGATGAACATCTCATTGCCGGTGGCAGGCTGTATGCCGGCATCGGGGCTACAAGTCTCCCCATAAGCGGATGCGGGACGATGAGCAGAGAGATCATTCCATTGCGCCCGAAGGGGGCTGAGCAATCGGCTCTCGCTCGGATCGATGTCGCCGCCGTAGCGCTCCTGGCCGGGGGCCAAGCTACGAGCCTGCAGGCGGCGCGGGCTAAGGTGATCCTCGCGGACCTGCGGCTACGGCGGAATGAAATGACGACGTTGCTCTCCGACCTGCGTAGCCGGGAAACGAGTAGGCTGCCTCATATCGATGTTGCGAACGCCAACCTCATCGCCGCGATCGTTCAAGGGCTGGTGCAGATCGACTTGTTCATTGCGCAGGCCTGTGGCCTCATAGAGAGAACCGAGCAACCGGGTACTCCGCCGCTTGGCGAGTCGGGGCAGGCGCTGAAAGGCGCCTAGTGCCGGTAGCGTTCGGCGAGGGCCATGAGGGCTCCTGCGAGCTCGGTGAGGTTGGCCGAGGCCGCCTCGACCTCGCGGGTGCCGGCGGCGGTCTGCTGGCTCGCCTGGCGGATGTTCTGCAAGGCGCCCATCACCTGCTCGATGCCGAGCTGC
>NZ_JAKSYF010000028.1:0-8880 GCF_022829745.1 Methylobacterium sp. E-016 | reverse complement strand
AAGGCTGTCGAGCGGGCGCCCGCGCAGGGCCTCGATCACCGCCGGGGTCACGTCCACCAGCTCGTAGCGCGCCAGCAGCCCCTCCGGCGTCGACAGCTCCGCCCCCGCCTCCACGGCACGCGCCGTCGGACCCGAAGCCGGAAGAACCGAGCAGCCCGACACCGCGAGCGCAGTGAGCAGGAGCAGAGGGAGGACGCGCATCCAGGATCGCCTGATCGTTTTCGAGGCTTCGACGCCTAGCCGAACGGAAGCCCCCTGTCCGTAGCGGGGCGGACACACTGAGCCGCGCAGGCCCGGATCGAGGGTGATGATCCCCGCTGCACACACGAAGTTGTCGCGATCCGATGGTCGGAGGGCAGGAGATGCCGCCCGCCGGAAGCGCGATCTGGTTTTCGCACAAATGAAGCTCTATGGGATGGCAATCGAGCCGCCCCGCGATACATCGCACGACTTGGAAAAACTTCCTCGCTCATGAGGCTGCCCCTCTCCTACACACCGCCGGACTTGCAGGCCGAGCGGCCCGGCACGGTGCGCCGACGGCACGTGTTCTTCATTCCCGGCTACGACCCGGAGGCGCGGACCCGCTATCGCCTCCTGTTCGTGCGCGAGCTCCTCCGGCACGCGAAGCGGTTCGGCGATCCCCGGCCCGACATCTCCCCGGCGGTCCTCAGCCCGGACGGCCTCGTCCAGAGCTGGACGGTCGGTCCGGGCCGGGACCCGGGGCGTGCGGCGACGTCCTACGACGTGCTGCTCTGGGACGACCTCGTCGCGCGGGATTTCCGCCGGCCGCGGGTCCTGAGCGTCCTGCTGCTGGTCGTCGGCACGCTGCATGCCCTGCTGCGCGGGCTGATCTTCCGGTTCTACCGGCTCAACTGGCTCTACGGGAACGTCGTCATCTATCCGTTCGTCATGGTCGTGCTGCTCACGGCCCTGTCCGCGGCGATCGGGACGATGGTGCACGCCCATCTCGGCGACTGGTTCGGGCACAGCCTCGGCTGGCCGCCCTGGGTGACCCTGCCCCTCGCCGTCGTCGCCGGGATCGCCTGGATCGTCGCGATCGAGGCGCTGCTCAACCGGTTCTTCTTCTGGCAGCTGCTGAACGACTGGGTGTTCAACTGGCAGCACGGAAACGGCTGGCGGCGCGACTACGCGGAGCGGCTCGAGGTGTTCGCCGACCGCGTCCTGGCGCGGATCGCCGAGGCGGAGGCCCGCGGCGAGCGGCCGGACGAGGTGATGATCGTCGGCCATTCCACCGGCGGCCTCACGGCCGCCGAAGTCGCCGCCCGGATCCTGGCCCGCGCCCCGAAGCTCGGGGCGGACGACATGGCCCTCGCCTTGGTCACGCTCGGGTCCGGCCTGCCCCTCGTCGCCGCGCAGCCCTTCGCCGATCACGTCCGCGCCGAGGTCGCCACGCTCATCGCCTCGCGCCGGATCGTCTGGCTCGACGTGCAGGCGCCGCAGGACTGGATGAACTTCCCCGGCTTCAACCCCGTGCTCGACCTCGACCTGCCGCTCGCCGGCGGCCCGATCGCCAACCCGCTGGTGCGCTCCGCGCAGGTGCGCGACATCCTCACGCCGGAGACCTACGCCAAGGTCTGCCGGAAGCCGTTCCGGATGCATTTCCAGTTCCTGATGTCGAACGAGCGGCCCGGCCCGTACGACTATTTTCGGATGGTGCTGGGGCCGCAATTCCTCCGCGACCGGGCGGTGCGCCCGATCGTCGCCGACCTTCAGCCCGGCCTTCGAAAGGGCGCCGGCTGAGACGCGGCCGTTCCCCCCTCGGGCGGCCGGCGTGCTATCCGTCCGCTGCGATCCCGCCGCCGAACCCGAACCCGGAGCCGCAGCCTCGTGAGCCCGTCCCGATCGAACGACCAGGCGGGGCGGCCCGCCGCGCAGGTGCTCGTGGTGATGGGGGTCTCGGGCTCGGGCAAGAGCACGGTGGCCGCGCTGGTCGCCGAGCGGCTCGGCTGGTTCTTCGTCGACGGCGACAGCTTCCACACGCCCGAGCACGTCGCCAAGATGCATGCCGGGCTCGCCCTCGACGACGCGGACCGGGCGCCCTGGCTCGCCTCGATCGCGGTCTGGATCCGGCACCGGCTGGAGCGGGGCGAGTCCGGCGTGATCGTGTGCTCGGCCCTGCGCCGCGCCTATCGCGAGGTGCTCACCGGCGGCTCGCGGCGGGTGCGGATCGTCTACCTCGACGGCAGCCGGGCGCTCATCGCCGGCCGGCTGGCGGGTCGTCACGGGCATTTCATGGCGCCGGCGCTCCTCGACAGCCAGTTCGCGATCCTCGAACCGCCGACCGCCGACGAGCACCCGATCGTCGTCGGGATCGACGATCCCCCCGAGACGGTCGCGGAGCGGGTCGTCGCGAAGATAAACGGGACCGGAAGTGAATCCGCATGAGCGCACGGCGCATCGACCTCGTGATTTCGGACGTCGACGGCACCCTCGTCGGCACCGACAAGAGCCTGAGCCCGGGGACGATCGCGGCGGTGGCGCGCCTGCACGCCGCCGGCATCGGCTTCACCGTGGCGTCCGCCCGCCCGCCGGTCGGCCTGCGCGGCCTCGTCGAGACCCTGGCGCTCCGCCTGCCGATGGGCGCCTTCAACGGCGCGACGGTGGTCGGCCCGGACCTCGCCGTGATCGAGGAGCGGCTGATCCCGGAGGCCACCGCCCGGGATGCGGTCGACCGGCTCGTCGCCGCGAAACTCGACGTCTGGGTCTTCGCCGACGGCTCGTGGAGCCTGCGCGACCCGGCGGGGGCCTATACGGACCTCGAGCGCCGGACCCTCGATGCCGAGCCGAACGTGGTCGCCGACCTTTCCCCCCTGCTGGGCCGCGCCTCCAAGCTCGTCGGCGTCAGCCGGGACCACGCGCACCTGGCCGCCTGCGAGGCCGAGATCGGCGGCGCCCTGGAGGGCCGCGCGGTCGTGCACCGCTCCCAGGCCTACTACCTCGACGTGACGCCGCCCGGCATCGACAAGGGCGGCTTCGTGGACTGGATGGCCCGGCATCTCGACATCGCGCGCGACCGCATCGCCACCTTCGGCGATGCCGGCAACGACGGGGCGATGTTCGCGCGCAGCGGGGTTTCGGTGGCGATGGGCAACGCCGAGGAGGCGGTGAAGGCGGCGGCCACCGACCTCACCGACACCAACGATGCCGACGGCTTCGCCGAGGCGGTCGATCGGCTGATCCTGCCCTGACGCCCGGAGGGCGACGTCTGTGGCATGCCGGGCACAGGCCGGCGTCCCCGGTCTCGTCGCCCACCGGCGACCGCATCCGAGCCGCTTTCCGGCCTCATTTGACCCCGACCTAGCTTGACCAGAACAAGCGGGACCGGGTCTTCAGGATGCATCGACGCCTTCTCCTCGCCGCAGCTCTGGCCGTCGTGACCGTCCCGGCCATCGCGCAGGGAGCCCGCGACAACATCGATGCGCTGATCGAGCAGCACGCGAAGGCGAACGGCGTCCCGGCGAGCTTCGTCCACGCGGTGGTGAAGCGCGAGAGCAACTACAACCCGAAGGCCAAGGGCGGCAGCGCGCTCGGGCTGATGCAGATCAAGGCCGCCACCGCGCGCAGCCTCGGCTACCAGGGCGACGCCGCCGGCCTCCTCGACCCGGCGACGAACCTCAAATACGGCGTCGCCTACCTCGCCGGCGCCTACCGCACGGCGCAGGGCAACATCACGCAGGCCTACGGCTACTACAATCGCGGGTACTATTACGCGGCCAAGCGCCAGGGCATCTCCACCGAGGTCGCCTCCGTGGTCGCCCCGGTCGCCGCCTCGGCGAGCGCGGTCGCGAGCCTGTTCACCGGCGCCCCCCCGGCCGACCCCAACCTCGCCGCCGCCAACGTCGCCCTGGCCTATGCGCCGACCGCGGCCGCAGCACCGGCCGAGACCGTCGCGGTGCCGCTGCCGCCCCGTCGCCCCGCGGCCTTCGGCGCCGGCGACTCGGTGGAGATGGCGAGCCTGCGCCCGACGCAGGATCCGGCGGCCGATCAGCCCCAGGCCGATTCGGCCGGCGCGGCCCCGACCGTCTCGGTGCCGCTGCCGCCGCGCCGGCCCGATGCCTTCGGCGCCCCGGTCCAGGTGGCCAGCGCCGACCTTTCCAACCTGACCCTCGCCGCGACGCCGGCAGCGCCGACGCCGGCCGCCGCCACGTCGGTCGATCCGGCGGCGGACACGGTGGCGGTGCCGCTGCCGCCGCGCCGGCCTTCGGCCGAGCGTCTCGCCGCCGTCGTACGGCCCGCGGCGCCCCGCAGGACACCCGCCGGGGAGCCCGTCCTCGAAGCCACCGCACTCACCACCGAGTGAGAGAACCGGGCATATCGCGCGGGAAAACCGCACCCGTTGTCCCTACAACGATCGCCGCGCCGGGTTGACCGCGGGACCGCAGCGCAACACATACGGGGCGTCGGACGAGAGGACCGGTGAGGCGGACGTGTTTTGCGTCGCAGCATCGCAACCGCTCGAATTCCTTGAGACGAACAATCATGCACCGAGGGCAGGGGTGCGCCGGACGTCTCGCGAGAGATCGGGCGTGACTGCGTCATGGCCGCCCTCACGCGAGGTTCGCGGCGCATGACTTGCGTCGGGATGGCCGAGAGGCCGGTCTCGCGCTTGGGATCAATCGGAAAGCGGACGACGCCATGGCCGGCGCGGTGGAACAAGAATCACTCTTCCTGAACGACCTCGGTCGTCGGGTCCGCCATGCGCGCACGGTTCGCGGGCTGTCGCGCAAGCTGCTGTCGCAGACGTCGGGTCTGTCCGAGCGCTACATCGCCCAGCTCGAGGGCGGGCAGGGCAACGTCTCGATCATCCTGCTGCGGCGCGTCGCCGACGCCATGGGCGTGCGCCTCGACGACCTGATCACCGGCAACGACGCGATTCCGGATTGGCCGGTGCTGCGCGACCTGCTGGGGCAGGCTTCGCCGGCGCAGATCGCGGCCGCCAAGGAAGCGCTCTCCGGCGGCCCGCGCGACGGCAGCATGCCGCGCCCCCGCGTGGCGGTGGTCGGCCTGCGCGGTGCCGGCAAGTCCACGCTCGGGCGGATGACCGCGGAACGCCTCGGCTGGCCGTTCATCGAGCTCAACGCCGAGATCGAGCGCGAGAACGCGCTCTCGGTCCAAGAGATCTTCGCGATCTACGGGCAGGAAGGCTATCGCCGGCTCGAGCAGGCGGCGCTGCGGCGCCTGACCAAGCATCCCGGCCCGCTGGTGCTCGCGACCAGCGGCGGCATCGTCGCCGAGCCCCTCACCTACGACCTCCTGCTGCAGGCGTTCTTCACCGTCTGGCTCAAGGCGCGGCCGGAGGAGCACATGCAGCGGGTCCGCGACCAGGGGCACCTCGCCATGACCGGCGACCACGCCTCGGCGATGCTGGAGCTGCGGGCGGTGCTCGCCAGCCGCGAGCCGCTCTACGCCCGCGCCTCGGCGACGGTCGACACCTCCGACGTCCCCGTCGAGGTGATGGTCGATCGCCTGACGCAAACGATCGAGGCGCGCTTCCAGGCGCAGGCGGCGACCGCCTGAGGGTTGCAATGCCGTGCCCGGCGTCTCGCGACGACCCTTGATCGAGGGCCGGCGCCACCCCAAGCTTTCGGCGTGCGTCGGGCGACGACCGGGCATCGCCGGTCCGCAACAGACCCGTGATCATCCGTGACCCGGCGCGACCCGGCCGGGGCGCCCCGGCGCCGACCGGCCATCGGGCTTCGTCCCGCGCCACCGAGGAGCATACCATGACTGGCAGTCACGCCCTCGGGCGTCCCGTCGCCGACGGGCTCGCCGGCACCGTCGATCCGGTCTGGTCGCGCCTGCGGGCCGAGTCCGAGGCGGTGATCCGCGACGAGCCCCAGCTCGCGTCCTTCATCGTGGCGACGATCCTCAACCATACCAGCCTGGAGGGCGCGGTCTCGCACCGGGTCGCCGCAAGGCTCGGGCATCCGGCGCTGCCGTCCGAGCTCGTGGCGCATGCCTTCCACGAGGCGATCCAGGCGGACCCGCGCATCGGCGAGGCGTTCCGGGCCGACATCGTCGCGGTGATGGATCGCGATCCGGCTACCAGCCGCGCGATCGAGCCGGTGCTGTACTTCAAGGGGTTCCACGCCATCCAGGCCCACCGGCTGGCGCACCACGTCTGGAACCAGGGCCGGCGCGACCTCGCCCTCTACCTCCAGAGCCGGTCGTCCGAGGTGTTCCAGTGCGACATCCATCCGGCGGCGCGGATCGGGCGGGGCGTGTTCCTCGACCACGCCACCGGCCTCGTCGTCGGCTCCACCGCGGTGATCGAGGACGACGTCTCGATCCTGCATGCGGTGACGCTGGGCGGCACCGGCAAGCAGGGCGCCGACCGCCATCCCAAGATCCGCCGCGGCGTGATGATCGGCGCCGGCGCCAAGATCCTCGGCAACATCGAGGTCGGGGAATGCGCCCGGGTCGCCGCCGGCTCGGTGGTCCTGCGTCCGGTTCCGGCCAACACCACGGTGGTCGGCGTGCCGGCCCGCGTCGTCGGCACCGCCGGCTGCGCCGAGCCCGCCCGCGCCATGGATCAGCTCGTCAGCATCGACCAGTTCATCCACATGGCCGAGGGGATCTGACGCGGGCGGGCCGCCGCGCTTGCTCCACCGCCGAGGGCGTGGCAAGCGGTGGCCCGGCCGCCGGGCGGGCCGCCGATCACGGCGCGCATCGCCGAAGACACTCTTCATGAAGAACCCGAAAGGCTCGACAGCGTGACCAAGCCCGAAGTCGCGAAGCTGCAGGACTACCTGCGCCGCAAATTCGCCAATGCCAGCATCCGCATCGTGGCACTGAAGAACGGCGATTCCGCCGAGGTCTACATCGGCGAGGAGTCGATCGGCGTGATCTCCGACGACAAGGAGGACGGCGACGATTCCTTCGTGTTCCGCATGGCGATCCTCGACATCGACCTTGAGGAAGAGGCCTAAGGCCGGCGTCTCGCCTGTGCACGAATTAACGCTAACCCGCACAAGTGCTTAACGCTTCGTAAACATCCGGGCTAGACTGCACGCATCCTCGGATGGAGTGCGCGCGTTATGGTCCTCGCCCCCGCTGCCCTCGATACGATCCGGACGCTCTGCGTGGGCTTGGCCCTGTCAGGTTTGCTCGCGAGCGCGTTCGAGTTGTGCACGACGCGCCGCGCGAGCTTCAACCTGCTCGGGCTCGGCGGCGTTACCGCCGTCGCCGCGCTGCCGATGCTGGCCTTCGGCGCTCCGTTCATCATCCTGCGCAACACCCTGCGCGGACGCCGGATCGAGGGCCGCCCGATCCCGTTCGTGATGCTGGCGACGATCATCGCCTGCGGCTGGGGCCTGCTCTCGGGCCGCGTCGCCCTCGACCTCGCGGCCCTCGTCGTCGGCGCCTGAGCCGGGCCGTCAGCGGTTGGCCGTCGCCACCGGCGACGCGCCGCCGTCGAGCGTCACCCACGCCCGCCCGTCCTGCCCCTCGCGCTTGATGTAGGCGTATCCCGTGTTGCGCCACGACAGGATCGTGTTGGTCTTGTTGTCGAGGATGAAGTCGCCGCGGTCGGTGCGCACCATCAGCACCGCGTGGCCCTCGCCGATGTCGTCGATCACCACGGTCATCCGCAGGGCACGCCGGGTAAGCCCGCGCTCGATCAGCATCCGGCGCTTGAGCAGCTGGTAATCCTCGCAATCGCCGAACCCGTCATCCGGGAAGTCCCAACGGTCGACGACGCCCCAGTGCGCCTGGTCGGTGATCGGCCTGATCCGTGCGTTGACCCGGCGGTTCACGCTCGCCAGCGTCCGCCACAGGGCGGTGTTCATCGCGATGGTCGCCGGCTCGCGGGTGTCGACGTCGCATTCGGCCGGCATGCGTCGGCAGAACTCGGTCCACGCCGCCACCGGCCGCGCCGCCGGCCCGGTCTCCACGGCGGTGGCCGCATCGGGCGGGAGGGCGGCGATGCGCGGCTGGGTGGAGGCGCCCCCGATCATCAGGATCGTTCCGGCGAAGCCCAGGGCCGCGGCGCGTCCCGTGCGCCGCACCGCATCGCGCCATCGGATGCCGCCGAGGGCACCTGCCGCCTGGACAACCGCGTGCCGCATGCTCGATGCTCCGCCCTGCCGAAGCGCCCAAGCTGGCACGCTCCGGTCGGCGGCTCAATCGAAATTTAAGGGCGAATTAACCACGTCGGCGGCGAAAGGTTCCGATCCCGCGTGGTGATGTAAGGGCGCCACCCGCACATGCGCCATGGGTATGCGCGCCCTGCACGGTCGATCAGCCCTTGATTCCGGCGTGATTCGCGGCTTGAGACTGTGACACCGGCGTGACGGCGTGCCGGTGCCATGGGATCGGCATTCGAGGGTCCCAGCAAGACGCCGGCCAACGCCCCGCCAGGGATCATCGCAACCGTGTCGCAACCCCCCATCCATCTCATGATCCGGGCTCTCGCCGAGAACGGCGCCCCGGGGGCGATCGACATCGCCCAGCACGCGGTGGAGATGTTCCTCGCCGCCTCGCCCACCGACGCCGACCGCGCGCTCGCCGTCGACATCCTCCTGCGCGATCTGGCCAGCCTGCGCGGCGTCGCCCCCCACATCACCGCCTTCATTGGGCGGATCGAGATGCAGCTCGGCCGGATCCGCCGCGACGCCCTCAAGCGTCCGGCGCAGCGGCCCGTGCCGGCGGATGCCGAGATGACGGAAGAACCCGTCCCGTCCGAGGTCGAGGCCGAGCCGGCGCTCCAGGCCGCCTGAGCCTCAGCGGTTGGCGGTGGTGACCGGGGAGGTGACGCCGCCGAGGGAGACCCAGGCGACGGCGTCCTGGCTCTCGCGCTTGATGAAGGTGTAGCCGGTGCGGTGCCAGGGCAGGATCTGGCTGGTCTTGTTGTCGAGCACC
>NZ_JAKSYF010000018.1:0-16569 GCF_022829745.1 Methylobacterium sp. E-016 | reverse complement strand
TCCAACGCCGACAAGCGCCGGGCCGTCCTGATCCTCCTTGAGGACGACGAGTGGTCGACGTGGGCGGATCGCGAGATCGCCCGGCGGTGTGCGGTCGACAACAAGACCGTCGCCAGGCTGCGCGAGGAGCTGACCCCTCACACTGAGGAAATCCTCAGTGAAGCCGCTCCCCGCACCTACGAGGACCGCCACGGCAACGTGACCCAGATGCGGACCGCCGCCATCGGCCGCAAGCCGGCCGAGCCGCCGCCCGTAGGCGAGCCGGAGAGCGCGGAGACTGCCGCCGCCCCCGAGGCGTCGCCCGAGCCGACGAACATCATCCCGCTCGCCCCCCACCTCACCGAGCTTCCGACGCCCTGAACCGGGTGTGCGGGGATGGGGAAAAGCGCCGCAATCTTACTTGCCAGCGACTCCCTCATATCCCATAAGCCATTGATACAAAACGGGAAAGGAGCCGTTCCATGACGGACGCCCCACTGTTCGAGGCCGCCGGCGTCGATCTCGAACCGGTCATGGCGAAGCCGAAACGGACCCGCCGCCCAAAGCCGCCGACCCCGGCAGAGCGAGCTGCGACGGGTCGCCTGGAAGGCGCCCGCCGCTTCCGGGGACCGGGACAGCGCACCCGGATCGGTGGCCCTCGCCAACTCGCCCTTGCCGAGGTGAAGCCCTACCCGCTGCACCACAACGCGCGCCTGCTCGGCGAAGTCGTCGCCCGGCTTCCCCACGGCTACGCGATGGATCTCAACAAGGTCTGCGCGCAGCAAACGCGCGAGTTCCAAGACAAGCTGATGGGCCAGGGTGTCCCCAAACAGTCAGCATGGTTCTGCGCAAGAACACTTGTCCACCACGCGTACATCAAGCGTGTAGACGACGCCCACAAGGAGGCTGGAATTCTATGACCCTCGCCCTGCTAAGGGGCGCTGACCTAAATGCGGAACAAGAAAAGGGCCCCCGGGTGCAACCGGAAGCCCTTGATCTCTTATCCGCAGCGAAGCAAAGCGCCGGCACCCACCGAAACCCTACTTCTTACACAAAACGTGTAGACCCGTTTGCGGTTCCTGCGCAAGCCTCTGTGCGTGAGATCCACCGGCCGAGCCCAGTAGCCAGGATTATCGCCGGCAAGCGCCGCGACCAGCTCACTCGGGTGCTGCTCGATACGTGCGGCGGTCCGTGCCGTACCAGTGCCGCGATCGGCTATCTCGATGACATGGTGGTGTTGCTCCGCATCGCCTGTGCGCCTCATGTCCTCGAATTCGGCATCGAAGAATGGGCTCGCCTGTACACGCCCGAGCTGACGGCTGAGCAGATCCGCGCTGCGACGGATCGCGAACTGCCGCATCCGGCGACCCTCACGTCCAAGATCCTCGGCAAGCGTTGGCAGGTCACGGAGGATCAATGGGTCCGGCTCGGGCTCACGCACGTCTGGGCGGCGGGTTGGACCCGCGCAATCCACGGCGAAAAGGTCAGGGCGCGGACCGCTGCGAACCTGAAGGGGAAGCGCCTGACGAGCGGCGTCACGAAGCGTCCGCATGAGCTGTCGGCGACCCGCACGCAGCCCTGGATCGCCGCCGGCTTCAAGACCCGCCGGATCGTGAGCTGAAGGCCAAATGGGCGCCCCCGCCGGTAGCTAAATTCGACTATGTTGGCGCGATGGTCGCCGCCAATCGTGCGCGGAACCAGCGTCTTGCGGCGGCCAGGCGTGCCGAAGCTCAGGCGCGAGCCGAGGA
The DNA here is from genome assembly GCF_022829745.1 of Methylobacterium sp. E-016. Taxonomy (NCBI): domain Bacteria; kingdom Pseudomonadati; phylum Pseudomonadota; class Alphaproteobacteria; order Hyphomicrobiales; family Methylobacteriaceae; genus Methylobacterium; species Methylobacterium sp. E-016. The sequence continues at coordinate 14,842 of NZ_JAKSYF010000018.1, read as the reverse complement.
GGCGATCCGCATGTTCCAAGGACAAGTGATGCCGGAGTTCCGGCCGCCGGCCGGGAAGCTTTGGGGTGTCAACGTTAAGGCTCTGATGGTGACGGGTCCGGGGGGCGGGATCGGCACGAGCGCAGCCATGGCGCGGGTTCTAGCCCCCCTTGCCGCCGGTGGTCGGCATGACGAGACTGAAGTCGCCGCGGCGACAGGCTGCCGGGACGTAACGGACCTTCGCGAGCGCCTGACGGGGATCGCGGGGAAGCTGGCCGCCATCGGCTTACGGGTCGATCGGCGCAAGGTCGGGATCAGGATCGCCAAGGCGAAACCGACCCTCCCAACACCGCAAGCGTCATAAACGACGCCCAGAGATCCTTCAGAAACACATCTGCCGGATCATCGTGAGTGCTGCGTCAGCAGCCAGCAGGCTTGTCTGGTCCGCTGTGGTGGCCCTGTCCCACCCCGGCAGGGCCACCTCTTGCTGTCCGCGGCTATGAGCAGGCCATAAGCCAGCGCCGACGGTTCCTGTTCCCCGCCACATCGACCTTCACACGACCACCCGACCCGAGGCGTCACGGGCACGTCACAGGGAACTGGCCCGTGCCGGCCTGTCGTCGTCTGCTCTCTGTGCCGGGCTGCCTGACGGCGTTCGCGACCGCCGCCGGCGCGCAAGCGTCGAGAGGTGCGTGCTGTAGCAGGTCGAGACACGTCCGGCTCATCGCGATTGTGCGAGGTAGCCAGCTTCGCGGAGATCGTGCTTCACCGCCTCGTGGATGAGATGTTCGAGATCCTCGTTCTGTGCAGCAGGTGGTGTGAGCGGTCGCATCGTCGGAAAAGGAAGCGCGACCTTGGCTAGCATAGCCGCAGCATCGCCTTGATCCTGTTCAGCGACGGCCTGATCCAACACGCGCTGTGCGGATGACTTGAACATGCCAAACATCGGCGCCTCCTGACGTAGCACAGGCACAACCCGCGCCAGCCTGTCCTGTTCTGTCTCACGCGCAATTGTTGATCGTCCGCTCTGCCGAACGCCCGTCTGCGGCTACCGCATGGCTCTCACCGGCTCCGCCACCCTCTCGGATTCTCGCGAGCCTCCGACGTGAAGGCGACCCTGCCGTTCCGGCAGCTTCTTCGAGGGTGCCGTTGGGCTCGTGATCCCCGAAGTTAACACCCTGCTATCCGTGGGGTGCATCGGTTTGCATCCACCCCCCTCGACACGAACCCGGCGTGCACGACGCAACCATGTCTGCCACTCCCGGCTGATGATGCGGAGGAGGTTAGGCTCGTTCTTCCGCCCCTGATGCCGCCGCTCTTGGATTGTGAGCAGGCCGTCGCCCTCGGCGAGGCGGATGGCGGTCTGTGCCAGCCTCCGGCACACCCCTGCCCTCGCCGCGATAGCATCGATGCAGAGGCCGCACACGCCCTTTGCCGCCACCTCGTCCCCAACGATGCGCAACACCGCGAGCTGGCCGGTCGTGAACCGGGCGGCCAACGCCGGCGGCATCGGCCCGGAACAGGCCAGGAGCCGGCGTCGGTCGCGCGAAGCGGCGCGATCCGGCGACGCGGGCGCCCGTCGGGTCGGGAACAGGCTCGGCCGGCCGGCGGGGATGCCGACGGGCCGGATACCCTCCCGGATCGCGTAGCGTCGCCCGTGGAGGCGTTCGGCTAGCGCTTGGGCCTCTGAATCGCCCAACACACCGGAGCCGTGCCCCTGCCACACCTGGCGGGACAGCTCGTCCATCTCCGCAAGCGTCCGCGCGCCGTCGATCGCGGCAGCCATGGTCGCGTGAAACATCGTCCTCAGCCCTCTTGGGCCGCGGCTAGGGTCCGGGCACGACTCCATCGTTGACGGAATTGGCGTTCCGTCTTGACGCCGGGGGCGTCATGTGGCTGATGAGGGATTGCACGGTTCCTCACGAACCACTCGATTTGACGGCCCTCCGGTTTGGCGACCGGGGGGCCGTTGTCGTTCAGGGTCTACGTCGCGGCTTTGGCATCTCCTGATCTCCGACTCGTCCCATAGGCACGAGCCGGAACGGCCCATGTCGGCCGGGCAGCACGGTTAAGTCAACGTTCCCGTGCACCCAGCAACTTCACGGCATCGCAATTTTACAGTATCACGAAATTGCAGCGTCGCAATACCGTGACGCTTCACCGCCACGGCGCCGTGATATCGCGCCACCGTGGTTTCACGGCTTCGCACATTCACGGCATCGTAACGCCTCAAGATCATGACGTTGCTCATGCGCACGATCACACTCGTTACCCAGAAGGGCGGCGCGGGGAAAACGACCCTCGCAACCTCGCTCGCTATCGCAGCTCAGGAGGCCGGCGAGACCGTTGCGGCCTTCGACCTCGACCCCCAGGGGTCGTTGGTCGAATGGGGTCGTATGCGCCGGAAGGCCGAGCCGACCGCCGTACAGCATCCACACCTGCCGGTCGTAGAGCGCTTCCCGCCGGACAAGCTCGGGCAGATGAAGCCGATGCTGGGTAGTCTGAAGGCCAAGGGCATCACCCTCGCGATCCTCGATACCGCCGGCGCGGACAACCCGACGACGCACCTGGCGATCGACGTATCCACGTTTTGCCTTGTCCCGATCCGGCCGACGCGCCTCGACCTTCTCGCGGTACGCCCAACCGTCCAAGCGATCATGCGCAGCGGACGCCCGTTCGCTTTCGTCCTGAACCAGTGCTCTACGATCCCGCGCAATGGCCGCGCCAACGATACCGCCGCCGGCCTCGCCTCGATCGGGTTCATGGCCGAGCCGCTAGTGATGCAGCGGAATGACTACCAGGATGGCTTCGCCGCCGGGCAGGGCGTCACAGAGTATGCGCCGGATGGCAAAGCCGCCGACGAGATGCGCCAGCTTTGGCAGTGGGTCGCTACGCAATCGGAGAACAAGCCATGAGCCGCCGCGCACCCTCAATCTTCGACGCCGAGAGCATGAGCGTTGACGACCTCAAACCCGTAACGGCTGCCGAGGAACCGGCGGAGGCGCCAGCCCGGAAGGTTGGACGGCCAGCGAAGACGACGGCGAAGGCCAAGCCGACGCCCTTCTACATCCATCCCGCCGTGAAGGAGGTGCTACGCGACATCGCCTACCATGAGCGCGTGAAGGAGCATGACCTCTTCGTGGAGGGACTAGAGTACGTCCTGAAGAAGCGCAGCTACGGCTCCATCAACGACATCATTTTCAACGCTGAAAAATCATAATTTCGTGACGCTGTGATTTTGCAAAACCCTGACGTTCTAGAACAAGAGACAGGCGTTCCGACGGTAGCAGCCACCGACCTACCTCTGCTCGAACTCGCCATGGAGAACGCCGAGCTGCGCCTTCAGCTCGCGGAGGCGCAGGACCAGTTGATCGAGATGGCGGTGGATGCCGGCGAGCTGCAAGCCCTTATCGAGGGCTTGCAAGCCGAGCTGGCTGAGGCGCGGGCAAAGTGAGACCCATGGTGGACTCAGCCGACACGTCTACCCTCGTAGGACTCCCCCACCACTCTGTGATCTCGATTATTGCGCTTCGCGAGCGGCCCACTCGTTGGAAAAATTTATATGTAAACTCATGGCTCGAAAATTATCTGTAACTTGTTTTTCTTCAGATAAGAGACCGATGTAGACTTACACGATAATTATATTTAGGATAGTGCGAACTGCTACCCAGCCCAAGCAGCTCATAGAATGCCTTCCGCAATCATATCCATTACGTATTTTTTTGAAAAAGCTGCGTATTCAACGCTATCCAGAACTTCGTTCTCAATAATATCCTGCTTTATCGCTTCTCTTGACTTATCATCTGGAGCGTTACGAGCCAAACAAACTAAATGATACAATTCTTTGATTCGTTTTTCTCTTCTCTCCACCAGATCTAAACGATTTAGTTTCAAAGATTTTTCAGTATAAATTGCATCCCCACTCTCCGGTCTAGGCAGTATGAGAGCTCCATATATGATAAATACATCGACAGGATCAATTAGATAGGGATCAACTATGTCTTCTTTTGCTCCTTTATTTGTATTGCAGCCATCGCAAGCAAGGGTCAAATTTCCCCATTCATAAGCTTTATTAGGATGCAATGACTTTGGGACAATATGTTCAACATCTCCATGCGTAACATGCAGCGGTTTGCTTTCGCAATATGCACATTTCTTATGCGTCTCAATCTTTAGAGCTGTTTTTATTTCCGGGTGTCGATGACGCGCAGCTTCTGCATCCGTCAGTTTCTGCCCCGCCGCCCTTTTTGCTACATAGTCAGCAGTCCATGATACTTCGTTGTCGATAAGGATTTGGGGCTTATTGCCCTTTAAAAGTTTTATCATGTTAATTCGAAAGACTCGCCAGTGCTGAGGGATAATACTCGCCAAATCCTACGCTGTTTAAGTCCCTCCTAAGGCTAGCTAGGAGCGAAACTGAGATTTCTTTGCCTCGGTATTTTTCTATTATATTATCTATATCATGCTCGACCCACTCAGGCATCGTAACAGGGACACCGAGCACCTCACGGAGCATATCACCAGCAGTTCCAGCCTTATTAATTGTATCTAGCTTTTCACTAATTACTTTTCTTCCAAATACTTCTGCTTCATCTTGACTATCGCTTATTTTCTGATCGATTGTGTATCTAAGAACGTAGACGTAAGAGTCTTTCACTGCCGAAACTATAAAAGGGCTATGTGTAGCGATTATAAATTTAGCTTGAGGAAAAGCTGATATAAGCCTTTGTATTAAGCTTCGTTGCATGGAAGGATGTAGATGGTTTTCAGGCTCATCCATTGTTACGACAAAGCTAGTCTTATCTTGAGAAAACATATATATGCGCCAAGCTAGATCAACTAGCGCCATAAGTCCGCCCGATGATGCATCAATCATAAAATTTCCAGATTTTGTTATAAGCACAACATCTGGCACTCTTATAGATATTTCTTTGAAACCAATACTGTCGGGTAGAAATTTACGTAGAATATCATCAAATCCTTCGAATAATTTCTTTAAGCTACTGTTACCAGGGAGGTATTTGTTGCCCTCTCCCAAAAGAGCCATAGTAATTAGTGATTCTTTCATTCTGAAAACAGGCGAGTATCCTGTAGTGGATCCCCCGAAAAAATTCATTATCTCATGGTTATATTGATTGTATGCTGTTATTGCATCAATATTTGCCATTTGAATAGCCGGAACTTGTTGATACCTTGGGGAAGGTCGATATGAATCTACATGAATGCCAATCACGGGCTGCTGAGAAGGCATCATTATATTATATTGCGCAGACGATCCTTTTGGTATCAGAAGTGTAGATGCGGAATTATTAGAATATTCAAGTCTTCCAACATGAGCCCATTGTTCGTGCTCTTGTGTTTTTGGGGAATTTAGTTTGGAAAATAATGATTTAAATAACCCCATTCCGTAGGTGTAACCTCCGCGCTTGCTGAGACTAGGAGCGCCCAGCAAGGGTCGATTCCATCCAAAATGCGTTGAGAATATATTTAATATAGTGCTTTTTCCAGAACCGTTTGCCCCGGTCAATATTGTAAGCTTCGGATGAATATCAATATCGACAGCATCAAATTGCCTCCAGCCCTCCACTTGTAGCTTATTGAACGAAATATCTGCTGACATAGTGTTTCGCCGATTCAGTCCTTTGTACTTATCTAGCGTTATACAAATTTTCGCAACATACAATTTCAGGCTGGCGCTTTTATCATTCTGATTAAACGCATGTGCACGAACCAGGGATTGTGCACAAAACCCAAGCGCCTGAAATCGCCCTTCATTCTTCGTGCACGATCCTTGTGCACGACTGAGGCATGATCTACGGCTACGCCCGCGTCTCCACCGACCACCAAAGCCTCACCGCGCAGGTCGAGCGTCTGACGGCCGAAGGGTGCACCAAGGTCTTTCAGGAGACCGCCAGCGGGTCGCGTGCGGACCGAGTGGCGCTGAAGCGCGCGATCGGCCGCCTAGCCTCCGGAGACGTGCTCATCGTCACCCGCCTCGATCGCCTCGCCCGGTCGACACGTGACCTCCTAAACGTCTTGGAGGAGATCACGCGGCGCGGCGCAGGCTTCCGCTCCCTAGCGGATGCCTGGGCCGACACGACCACGGCGCACGGCCGGCTTATGGTCACGATCCTCGGGGGCCTCGCCGAGTTCGAGCGCGAGCTGATCCGCGCACGGACAGGGGAGGGGCTGAAGCGGGCACGGGAACGGGGTATCCGCTCCGGTCCCAAGCACAAGCTCACGCACCATCAGCAGCGGGAGGCCTTGGCACGGCGCGAGGCCGGTGAGAGCTGCGCGGAGATCGGCCGGAGCTACAATGTGAGCCACAGCACCATCTCTCGGCTGAAAGCGCCTCCTGGGCGAACCTAGAAGCGTGGCTGGTCGTTCATCCGCGACGGCGCTCCCCGTGCGCCCGTCTTATGGAGATCCCATGCGCGCACTTCTTGCCGGCGCTGCTCTGTTCGTCCTCGCGGCGGCCGGCGCTTCGGCACAGCCCTACGACGATCGGCGCCCTCCACCCCCGCCGGACGAGGACTTCGACAGGCCACCGCCTCCGCCTCACCGCTACCGGCCGTCTCCGCCGGACTTCGATGACGACAGACCGCCACCCCCGCCGCGTCGTCGGGGACCACCTCCGCCGGATGACGACGACGACGATGGCCCGCCCCCGCCGCCCCGGTCACGCTCCTACTGAAGACCGCGAACAGGCTCACCATCGGGCGGGCCTGTTCGCTTTTTGTGCCACCTGTGGCTCAGGCGTAGCAGCCTCCGCGGAGACCTTCAGCTACCGTCCGGCATCTCTCAGGTGCCGCCCATGCTCACCCTCGGTTCAATCCTCACCCGCAGCATCCTCGCGGTAGCCACCGTAGGCGGCCTTGCCGTGCTGGCGGATGGCGCGGTGCGGTCGGAGCTTGAACGGGCTGTGCGGAGCGATTTAACGTTCCTGGGGAGTACCCCAGCGCCGGTGCGAGTTGCCCGGGTGGATGAGCGATACGTGGCGAAGGGGCTCGACCGAAGCCGGCTTGGTGCGACTGTGCGGATGGTAGGCGCAGACGACACGCAGTAGCTGCACTGGCGCGTTGGCGACTGCCGTGGCACGACAACGAGATGCCGAAGACTGTTGGACCGAAATGCGAGACCAAGATCGACGGCGTCTGGATGCCCATGAGCCTTCTTGAGGCAAGGAGTAAGTACCGTTTGGCTCCGAAGCGATGCCCGATCTGCCATGGAGCAGTGTCGATCATGGGGAGCTATACGGCTCCTGTGAAACACAGGCTCACGCATCGACGGATGCACACTGGATGCCCACTGATCCCAAAAGCCTACTGCGGTACATTTTCACCGCACCCCAACGCGGCGACCTGACCGTGACGATGCACGTCACCCATCGTCAATCCGAGACCTAAGCTTCGTCGCTCCGCTTGAGGTCGGAGGGCTATCGCAGGAGGGACTGGCCGACCCATGTGCGCCCGTTCCAAAGCTCGAACGCGCGGCCCTCAGCGATCCAACTCATAAGCGCGAGCGCGTCCTCATCGTTGGGGGCGTCGATGATGACGATGCTCGTTCGGTCATCATCGAGAGATAGGACGCCTCGGTAGGACGACCGCCACGCTACGCTTTTACCAGTCTCTGGGCCCTCTAGATCTTTGGCCATGCTGGGCTCTTCGCTCAGGACGAGAGCGAAGGTAATTCGGTTCGGCGCTGAGTGGTTCGCGACGGCGCCGGCGAGGCCGCACCGTGCCCCCCCCAGGGCGGTGCTGCTCTGCCGGCGCTCGGCCATCAGCCGGTCGCTAAGGGCAACCTGGCGGGACATGGTTAATAGATCGTTGCCTTGGCTGTAGCTACACGGCCGGATCAAGACTATGGCCAGCTGGATGCCCGGCACCGCGGCGCTCAAGATCGTTGCCGACGACGAGACCGTTGAGCTTGAGAGCGCCACGTTCCTGGTCAGTTCGGTGAGGTGCCGGACGAATTCGCCGAGAGCCTACAAGGCGGATAGGGCTCGATCACTAGCGCACAGATTATTGAACAAAAACGGCCGCGTGCACGTTTGATTCTAGTATCAACGCGCCGGTATTGGCGCAGCGTGAGGAACATTTATGTCGATTAGAACATTCGCACTCGCCGCCTCGTTCACCTTGTCGCTGTCCGGCGCCGCGCTCGCACAAGCAACTGGCCCCTCGGGCACGACCGGAACTGGGATGGGGACCAGCAGCACTGGCGGTTCAACCACCGGCCAGCCGAAGGAACTCGCTACCCCGGGCGGCGCGAACGCCGGCGGCGGCACGGGCTCTACGCCGATGACGGCCCCGGGAGCGAACGGGATGAGCACAGGAACCGGTGCGCCGGGCGCTGGCTCGTCGGGCATGAGCAGCCCGTCGACAGGGGCCGCCGGAGCGCGCTGAGCGTTCATCGCGACCGCGTTGGGCGTGTTACGGTCAACATTTACGAGTTCGGCCCCGCCGCCCGGTCACGGGCTGGCGGGTGCCATCCGTCTCACTCTGCGAGGATGGCAATCAGCGAGAAGGAGCCGGCGAGCGCGAAGGTGCCGGCCACGAGAGACGCAATCAAGAGCATAGGGGAAGCCTCAGCCGCCGAACGGCGACGCTTCCTCAACCCGTAAGCTCGAACCCGGTTGCAGATGGGGGACTGCTGAGGGCGGCGATATTCGCCCATCCTTAATCTCCACCATCATCCCCGACGGTGTCGCTGTCACTGCCGCCGAACAGCCAATCGAGCGCTCCAGCTCCGACTTCGCCGGCTGTATCCCGCTGCTGACCGCTCAAGCGCGGTTCGGGATGCTCCGCCCGCACGTCTGCGAACCATCGGCGCGCGAGCTGAGCGAGGGCCTCATCGGTGAGGAGCGTTCTATCGTGAGGTGGCATCTGAAGGTTTCTTGGACGGTCGGACGGTTCGGCCCCGTCCCGATCTGCTCACGGGACGGGGAAACCCCGGATCTCACCAGCGAGGCCGATACGCAACGTGGCCCAGCCGTAGGATGCCGGCAATCGGTTAGGACCTCATCAAGGCAATAAGCGGCGCGATGTGCCACAACGGGGCGCTGAGTTGCGAGTTAGGCAGCATGACAATTGTTAGATCGCACGATCCGTGAGCCAGCTCCTTGGATATTTATCCGAAATAAGACATCAAAAAGCCCGACCGTTCTCTAATCGGTCGGGCCTTCATACTTTCAACCACTAAGAAGAACTTGACTTAGTAGCCGTACCCGTAGGGTCCGTAGCCATAGCGATAGAGCGGACGGCGATAGCCATAGCCGTAGCCACCGTAGCCTACAGGAGCGTATCCACCGCCGTAGTAGCCGTCGTCATAGCCATAACCGTAGCTGCCATAGCCACCATAGAGGCCGCCCGCTGCAAGGCCGAGCCCCACCCCGAGACCGAGGCCACCAAGGCCATAACCGTAACCCCGGCCACCGTATCCACGACCGTAGAAGCCCCGGCCATAGCCGCCGCCGTATCCACCCCGGAACCCAGCTCCGCGGAACCCGCCACCGAACCCGCCACGACCAAAGCCACCGCCGAAGCCACCACCGCCGCCTCGGAAGCCGCCGCCACCGCCGAAGCCACGGGCATCAGCGCTCGCGGGCATGAAAGCAAGGGCAGCAACAAGCGCGGTCGATGCAAGTGCAAGACGTTTCATCAGGATCATCTCCTATCCAAGCAATCTGCTAGAGCAACGCGACCGCCCGTCTATGCGATCCGCGCAGGATCTTGACGCATTGTCGCGTTTTCTTGTCCGAATGTTTCTGACGAACATTCGCGCTCGACCACGGGGAGATGAGCCGTAGTCGAGCGTTACATTGCCGGGAAGCAAGATGGGGGATCAAGGCCCGGCAGTGTTGCTGATCTAACTTCTCTGCCGCTCGGGTGTTCCGAGCGGCAGCCGACCCACGGCAACGAGTGTCAGAACGCGCCACGACGAGGCGCTGAGCAGCTTCAGGCCGTATCGGCGACCTTCTTGCGCCCGCTGGCCTTCGAGGCTGCCTGGGGCGCCTTTGCGGCCTTCGGCTTACTCTTGGAGGACTTGGGCGCCTCAGAGACCGTCTCGTCCACTGCGGAGGCCATGGGGGCCGCCTTGCGCCGCAGTTGACCGAGCCCAAGCGAGCGCGCCAGCTCGGAACGCTGAGCAGAGTACTCGGGCGACACGATGGGGTAATCCTTCGGCAGCCCGTACTTCGCCCGGTAGGTATCCGGTGTGAGGCCACGCAGCGTGAGGTGGCGCCTCATCGTTTTGTACGTCTTGCCGTCCTCGAAGCTGATGATGCCGGCTGGCGTGACCGACTTCTTGATTTGCGCCGGCGTCAGCTTCTCGACGGCGGGCTCAGCCGTCTTCTCTTTGCCGAGATCGGACAGTGCCGCGTGTACGGAGGCGATCACGCCGGGTAGCTCTGCCACCGACACCCGGTTGTTCGACACATAGGCCGCAACGAGGTTGGCAGCGATTTCGATGAAATCGGTCGATTGAGTTTCGACTTGTTCGTTCAAGGTAGTCTCCCACATCTAGAGAGGCATACCGCTCTACATGTCTCGACAGATCGTCAAGTGTGGGTCGGTGAAAATTACTGAAAGGCAGCCTACGTCCTCATAAAATCGTGATGACATCGCTAAAAGTGCTGACACGCAGGAACTTGGCTTGGCGTTCTCTGTTCCGGCTCCACGGCGCAGCGCCGTGGAAGGCCCTATCCATGAATAAGCTCATCCTCGGCGCGACCCTGACCCTTGGTCTCCTGCTCGGCGCGAACACGGCCAGCATGGCAGCGCCAGGCGACGGCCTCGATCGCGACGCTGCGGCAACCGGCAACGGTCGTATGGGCGGAATGCACGCCGGCGCTCGGTCCGGCAGCATGATGAACCGACGGATGGGTGGCATGCGGATGATGCGGCGGCATCACCGCCGGCATCACCGCTGAGCAGTAGGTAGTCTCGATCTGCATGGTCGAGCGGAGAGCTCCGGACCGCTTGAGCGGCCGGGGCTCATCGCACGGTACCTGCGCAATGCTATGTCCTTGCGAGCTGCCGTCGCTGGCTCTCGATGCGATATCGAACTATCGCTAACAGGCCAGTCGCCAGCGGGCTTGTGGCATCATCGTTCACTTCTTGCAGGACAGTGTCGATTGCATCCTCGATCGTTCCAGCATACTCAATAGGCTTTTCCCGCATAAAATACTCGGTGCACGTTAGTATTATGCTGAACTCAAGATCGTTCTTAAGCGGTCTTGTTGCGAACTCAAAAAATATATCAGAAGACTCGTTTATGAGCTTGGATATCTCTGCACCGTAACGATCGCCACTCTCTAATCTACTCAGCTCTTGCAGTTCGTTATCGCGCGCGATTATCGCACGTAAACGATCAAGCTTCGCCTGTAGCTCATCAGTCTTATTGTAACCATCCGTATAAGGCCCGCTATTGCGCACGGGTTCTCCTTCGCGTTCCACCGACATGGCGCGTCTTCCTGTCCAAAGCATGAGGGAGCCCGCGGGCAAGCGCACGCAAGCATCCGGGTTGCGGCGCGGATGCGGAGAAGGCTCCCGCGCGGCGAACTGGCGACGACGAATCATGATTCGAGTTGCGTGGTAATGCAACCTGGATCTTCGGACTAATTTTTGGGTGTTCCGGTCCGTTGAGGTCCAGGCATTTCGGAATGGCCAATTCGGCAGTCTACACGTTTTGTGCACGGAACCTTTGATTTTCCGTACCGCCTGCACAAACTGTGTAAATTCTAGCCGCCGCATCAGGATCTCAGCGTATCTAACGCCGCCATACATCTCAGCCTTGAGCCGAACTAAGAGTTGATCTAGAAAGAACCTACGCGGATGCCGGCACTAGCCAAAGCGCATCCTGCCCTACGCCGTCGCTGCCGCGGAGCGACGCGCGAGAGCCGGGGTCGCCCTGAAGGGACGCCCCGGCTCACTTTTCCAACCAATTTCAGAGATCATGCGTGTAGATCGCAGCAGGCCCGCGCGATATAACGTAAGCTGTGCCTTGATTTGGCACGAAGATTGAAGGATCTCATGCGAGAGGGGAACTCGAAGGACAACCTAAGTGACCGAAGAAAACCTGGGTCAGAACCCCAAAACGCTCGCGCTGGCCAGCGAAATCGTAGCCGCCTACGTTGCGAACAACTCGATCCCCGTGTCTGAGCTTCCGAAGCTGATTGGAAGCGTGCAGGCTGCCCTATCGAACCTCCGCAATGGCTCCGGGCCAGCGGGCTCCGACGCGCCGGCCGAAGAGGTCGAGAAGCCGACCGCGGCACAGATCAAGAAGTCCGTCACACCGGACGCTCTCATCAGCTTCATTGACGGCAAGCGGTACAAAACGCTCAAGCGTCATCTTAGCGGAAACGGTCTTGACCCACATAGCTACAGGGTGAAGTTCGGCCTACCGTCGGACTACCCGATGGTCGCCGCGAGCTACTCAGAAGCCCGCTCTCAGCTCGCAAGGGACATCGGTCTAGGCCGACCCGGCCGATCGGCCACCTAAGGGCCTACAGGAGCCGGCCGCGACCCAGCGACGGGCTTGGGCGCCTCAACCGGCGCCTAGCCTCCCTTGGCGTTCCCAGAGCCCGTGGACGGCGGCGTACCATCATAGCCGCCGCTCTCCGGCGCACGGTCCGACTTCGGATCAGGCAGCCCAGGGGAGGTCGGTCCGGCGCTCTCAGCCGGCGGCGCCGGTGCCTTGGAGGGATCGAGCGGATAGCCCGGCGGCAAGGTGCCGGTGGCCTCCGTCATCTCTGCGTTGTCCTGAACCACCGCGCTCTCCGCCGTCCTACCTGATAGGCGAAGGCCTGCGGCGGATAGATGTTCCGGGGGGAACGGCACTGTCGGAGTTGCACGCCCCCCGCTTCATCCTCGACCTGACCCGCAGCAGTCGTTTGGCAGCCTACTTTAGCAGCTGCATAAGAGCCCGGCCGGCTGGCTTCTTCAGTTCCTTCGCGTCGAGCTTGCCATCACCATCCGGATCAGCCGCCTTGAAGCGCTGCTCGATCAGGGCGCTATACTCCTTCTTGTCGAGCGAACTGTCGCTGTCGCCATCGGCCGCCTTTAGGTCCTTCTTGCTGACCCGGCCACCGAGCTCCTTCGCCGTGAGCGAACCATCCTTGTCCTTCTCGAGCTTATCGAAGGTTGCCTCGCCGGCGGCCTGTGCCTCCTGCAGGTCGATCGTTCCATCGTTGTCGGTGTCGAGCATCTTCATCGTGCGCTCTGGGCTCGATGAACGAGCCTGCGCCGGGAAAGAGAGACTAACCGGCACCACCAAAGCCGTGACTGTAAGGGCGGCTGTGAAGCGAGCAAAAGAGCGCATGAACAGAATTCCGGGCCATGAGAAGGGCGGCTCCTCAATCGATCCTGCGGCAGGGCGTTCCCCTGTAGGCGATCACGAGATCTCGATAGGTAATTCGATTTGTCCCGTGCGTCGTCGTTATCGAAGACGATCTACGCGCCGAGCTGTCCTCGATCGCCGAGAACCTGCACCGCGCCGAGCTGACGAAACTCGAACGGACGGAGCAAATCGCCGAGTGGATCGCGCTCGCAGAGAAGGCGGAGGCAGAAGCCGCAAAGGCCGCAGAGATTTCGTTTCAGGTTGAAACAAAACCCGGCGGTCGCCCCCGGGGTGGGATTAGGGCAGCCGCTCGCGAGCTTGGCGTTCAGGCGACAGAAGCTCATCGCACCACCAAGATCGCCGCCATCACGCCGGCCGCTAAGGAAGCCGCTCGGGCCGCCGGCCTGGACGACAATCAGACCGCCCTCCTGAAGGTCGCCGCAGCGCCCCAGGAACGGCAGGTCGAAGCCGTTCAGGAGATCGTCGCCGCCAAGGCGGCGGAGCCTGCGGTCACGTTCGAGACGTGGATTGCTGAGGGCCGTCGCTGGCTCGCGACCGGCAACCCCGACTTCCAAGCCCGCGCCCGGGAGGCGCTCCCTTTTCCCTCGCCGCACTTGCAACGAAAAAAACCGCCCGAAGGCGGTTTCTAGGCTTAGATATCGAAGGTCTTAGACCTTCGAATTGTCTTAGTTGAAGGTGTCGATCTCAGCCGACTCGTAGCTGGTGACTTCCATGCCGACACAAACTTCGTGAACGATGGGGGCAGACCACGTCATAGCGTTTCTCCTAGATGCTTATGGCTTCTATCTGACACTGAACAGCTTCCCTTTCAACCAAATCCAGAACTTATATTTTCATTATGGAGCCGTTTCTACTTAACGAACTCGTGAGGGAAGGATTTGGCCCAGGCGGCGGCTGAGCGCATCCGGCTCCGCATGTCCCGCACCGCGCACGACATCATCGAGATCGGTCGCGACCTGATCGTCATTCGCACATCTATGCCGGGCACGTTTCTCGAATGGATTGAAGCAGAGTTCGGCATGGGCCAGGCCACAGCCTATCGCTTCATCCAGGCTGCGGAAAACATGGGGGATCGACTTATCACAGAGATAAGTCTGCCTGCGACGGTTCTCTACGCCCTCGCCGCCCCCTCGACCCCCGACAGCATCCGCGACGAGGTGATGCGGTCCGTCGAAGCGGGCGAGACGGTCGCCTTAGCCAGGTCGTGCGGGACGAGGCTCACTGGCTCGCGGAGGGCTTCCATCGGTTCAACGCCGCCCGGGAGGCGGAGCTTGAGACGATCGCTTGTGAGGTCCGGCCCGGGAGCCTCCGGGACGCGATCCTGCACAGCGCGGGGGCGAACGCGACCCATGGTCTGCGCAGGTCCAACGCCGACAAGCGCCGGGCCGTCCTGATCCTCCTTGAGGACGACGAGTGGTCGACGTGGGCGGATCGCGAGATCGCCCGGCGGTGTGCGGTCGACAACAAGACCGTCGCCAGGCTGCGCGAGGAGCTGACCCCTCAC
>NZ_JAKSYF010000012.1:0-1890 GCF_022829745.1 Methylobacterium sp. E-016 | reverse complement strand
TGGCATCCCGGAGAACATCCGCTGTGACAACGGCCCGGAGATGATCGCGAAGGCTTTGCGGAAATGGGTCGCCAAAACCGGCCCGCAGATCCAGTACATCGCACCAGGATCGCCGTGGGAGAATGGCTATTGTGAGAGCTTCAATGGCAAGCTGACGGACGAGTGCCTACACCAAGAGATCTTCTACTCGTTCAAGGAGGCACAGACCGTGATCGGCATGTGGCAGAATACCTACAACCGCGTTCGACCGCATTCGTCCTTGGGCTATCGGTCGCCCGCGCCTGTCACCTTCCCGGACCTGGCCTTCCGGCTACCCATGGCCGCCACCATGCAGTAGCCTCTCAATCGGCTCGGTCCAAAATACCGGTCAGGTCAGGTGACCCACTCGCGAGCAGCGCGCTTAGATTTTGGTCGAGGATGCCCGGGCCGTATCGGCTGGTGAATCGCAACCAAGCCCAACAGATCGATCGCTGGCTTGTTGATGGTCTAGGCCAACAGAGCGCCGCCAGGGGGCGCCCTCGCCGCGACCGCCGCGCGACCCGATCGCGTCTTTGTCCGGGAAGGCTCCCCCGCGTGGGAGGCCTGGGCCCGGTATCTGTGCGGTCGCGGTTGCATGATGCCGACGACGATCGGCGGCCCCGAGGGCTGGCGCGTCGACAACGCGATTCCGCCGGCCGAGGTGGCATGATGTCGAGCCCGTCGGACTCCAAACCGCCTTCATTAAACTTAAAATTGCACTCGGCACTCGCTTCCATAAACTTTTACATTCGAGATGCATGGGCGGTTGATGACTATTAACCCAAACAACCTCACGGCGACAGCCAATCTGACGTTCAGCGAAGACTTCAATCTTTTTCGCACATGGAACGGGACGACTGGCCTTGATATTACGGCAAATGTGTTGGCGCCCCTGGGGAATGGCAATCCGGGCACGAGTGGGTACGCTAATAACGGTGAGCTACAATGGTACGTTAACCCGAATTATCAGCCTTCAAATGGGGGGGCGGCGCTTCCGAGCCCGTTTTCAACCCTGGATGGCGTGCTGACTATCGAAGCTCGGCATGCAGATGAGGCCATTCGGCCAACCATCCTCGGTCAGACCTATACGTCCGGCGTGGTCAGTACCTACCACGAGTTCAGTCAGACCTACGGCTACTTTGAAATGCGCGCGGAACTTCCGGCGGGCACCGGCCTCTGGCCGGCCTTCTGGCTGATGCCTGCAGACGGCAGCTGGCCGCCCGAGATCGACGTTATGGAACAGCTCGGGAAAGACCCGAGTACGATCTACACTTCGGTTCACAGCAAAGTTGGTGGTCTCGAGCAAGTCGGCTCTGGACACTTTCAAACCACGACGGGCGTTTCGATCGCTGACACAAGCCAGGGGTTTCATACCTATGGTGTCGACTGGGAATTAAACACCATTACTTGGTATTTCGACGGGCGTGAAATCTTTCAGGCGACTACTCCGGCCGATGCGAACAGGCCGATGTATATGATCGCAAACCTCGCAGTGGGCGGGTCATGGCCTGGTAATCCGGACGGGTCGACAACCTTTCCGGCCGAAATGAAGATTGACTACCTTCGGGCCTACAGCGCGCTGCCGACTGTGCCTGCTGCCCCTCATGAGCTCGACACCCTGACCTTCGGCGTGGCGCAGGATGCCTACGGTGAGGATGCGCAGTTCGTGGTGAAGGTAGATGGCGCCCAGGTGGGCGGCGTCCAGACCGCTCACGCCAGTCACGCTGACGGCGCTTGGGACGTGGTGAACCTCACCTGCGATTTCTCCGTAGTGTCAGACGTCACATTCCAGCTCATCAACGACGCCAGCGATGGTCACGGGCATGCCCGCAACTTATACATCGCATCGGTAGGTCCCGCCGCACATTTCGA